>JBHEOA010000101.1:0-4096 GCA_046261835.1 Gemmatimonadota bacterium | reverse complement strand
CGACGCCGGAAGGATCGCGCCCACGGTACCCGTTCGCGTAATGGTTGCCGTAGGCGACGGCGCTCTGATGCTCCATGCCGGGGTGCGGGGTCTCCACCAGCTTGTAGCCGTCCTCGTACCACGGATAGGGACCGAACCAGTGCTCGAAGCAATGGAGGACGCTTTTCGCCTGAGCGAATTGCCGTTGCGCGGCATCGAGATGGTAGTCGAGCGGCCAGAAGTCGAGGGTCAGCGTTCTCTTCTCACCGGCGAGCGTGTCGCTGAAGTGAGCGTAGCTGCCGGCCCCGACGGCGATGGCGTAGTTGTTGATGGGGTTCACGACGAACCACTCGTACGTGGTCGTGCCGTCGGGGTGGCGGGTCGTGGCCCGCAACCGGCCATTGCCAACGTGGACGAGCGGGTCGGGTACCGTCACCGCGAAGCGCTGGCTGTCGGGCTCGTCGGCCTGCGTGTCCTTGTTGGGCCACCAGACGCTCGCGCCCATTCCCTGGTCGGTGGTGACGATCCAGGGTCGGCCGAGGCTGTCGGTCGTCCAGGTGAAACCGCCATCCCAGGGCGGTCGCTCCGCGGGTTGGGGCTTGCCGTGGTAGTAGGCGGTGACCGTCGCGAGGGCGCCGAGGCGCTGCGGCTCCGTCAGAGCGGCGAAGAAGGCGTTTCCTTCGCGTCGGAAGGCGAGCCGCTGGCCATCCTGCACGATGCTGTCGATCTCGAGGGGCGCCATAAGATCGATTTGCATCTCGGCCGGAGTCGGTGCCTCGAGGACACGGTAGGTAATCGCGTTATGCCCCTGGATGGTCGAGTCGGAAGGGGTCAGCGCGACGTCGAGGTCGTAGAAGGTGACGTCCCACCAGGCCCGCCCCGGCGTGGTCCACGAACCGCGCAGCGTGTCGGCGCGCGTGAAGGGCCCGTCGGGCTCGGTCTGGGAAAGAGCGCGGACCGGGAAGGAGAGGAGCGCGCAGGCGAGCAGAACCTCAGAACGCAATCTCGATCCCGCCCGAGATCTCAATGTTGTGCAGCGCGTTCTCATCGTCGCAGAAGTCCGCCGAGCAGAACCGGATCAGGTCCTTGAAATCGCTCCGAACGCGCGTCCGGGGCGCTGCCTCGATGGCCAGACCCCCGCCGAGCACGAGGACCGGATCGGTCACGGACTCGAGGTTGAACAGCGCGTCGAGCTCGTCAAGCTCGCCAAAGCTGGTTGAGGTCGTAACCCCTCCGGCGCCGGCGCTGAGGAACGGCCGCAACGCACCTTGGGCGACGTCGTAGCGGATCGCGCCGTAGTACAGGTGAGCCGTGTGCTCGGTGAACTCGAGCGTCTCTTCATGGCCTATTGGATCGAGCACCGTCGTGACGAGCACGGTGACCTCGGTCGCGTAGCTCGAATGGCCGTAGGCTCCCTCGATCGTCCAGCCGGGACGGATCTGCCAGCCCAGCCGTGCCCCCAGCAGCAGCCCCGTCGTCGTGTCGAGCTCCGATGGAGGCGGAGTGGGCCCCGGCGGGGGCTCCAATTCCTCCAGGCCCCTCGAACGGCCCGTCGGTCAGGAGCGCGCCGACGTACGGCTGGACCGAGAACCGCTCCTGGGCCACGGCCGGCGTGACCGGGACGAAGCAGAGGGCTGCTACAAGCGTGCGCCGCTTCATATCCCTCTCGGCATCGGCTCGATCAGTTCCCGATGGCCGGGCTTGCGGGCCACTCGAGCTTCGGCTGAGTCTGGACGTTCAGCTCTTCGAAGCGCACCTGCTTTGCGGCGTTGATCTCCTCCTGCGACAGGTGCTCGCTGGGCGTGAGCTCCAGGATGTCGAGCCCGCGGGCGATCTCCGAGCTCACGATGTAGCCGTTGTACCAGTACGCCGACCACGATCCGGCGCTTCGGACCTCGTCCGGATCCCTGGGGCCGCGATCGAAGAACGCGATCTCCTTCGGATTCTCGGGATCCGTCCAGTCGAAGACCGAGATCCCGCCCTGGTACCACCCCTGGACCATGATGTCGCGTCCGGGCACGGGAATCAAAGATCCGTTGTGGGCGACGCAGTTCTCCACCGATGTCTGAGGAGCCGGGAGCTTGTAGTAGCTCTCGTACGTCATTTGGTCACCGGCGATCGTGTAGATCGCGTTGGCGCCCCATTCGGGCTTGTCGGTGGCGCGGCAGCGCGGCTGGGATCCCCCTCCCCACTCGTCGGCGAAGAGGATCTTCGTGCCGTCGTTGTTGAACGTGGCGGAATGCCAGAAAGCGAAGTTCGGGTCGGCGACCTCGGCGATCCGCTTGGGATGCGCGGGGTCGGTGATGTCGAGGAGAAGTCCGTATCCGCCGCACGCGCCGCCGGCCCGGCCGATCGCCGGGTAGACGGTGATGTCGTGGCACTGCACGGGACCGGTCGGTGGCCCCGGAGTCGGGGTCGGCGGCGGCGACGGCTGTCCCGCGGCGGCCCGCTCGGCGGCGTTGGCCCTGCGCCGCTCCTCGGCCGCGATCGAGTCGGCCGGGACCTCGGGATGCCGTTCGGCCGGCGCCAGGCCGCTCAGGATCGGCGCCCGGCCGATGACCTTCGCATCCTGCGGCGCGTCCAGCGGCACGTCGATGATCTCGATGTTGAACAGAACCGAGTTCGGATCCTCGCTCGGCTGGAGCTCCGAGCAACCGGGGAGCTCGCTAGAAGAGCGCACCGGCGCCCTGCCCGAAACGTAGATGTATACCTGGCTCGAATCATCCGGATCGGGGACCACCGTGTGCGTATGGGAGCCCCGGCACGTCTGTACGTTGGTCACAAGCCGTGGATGGGCGATGTCCGCGATGTCGTAGATTCGGACGCCGCGCATCCGCTCCGTGCTCACCGAGTCCTCCACCCCCTGTCCGCCGCAGTCGATCCGTCCGCCTGGTGCCTCCACCGACACGAACAGGAGGTCGCCGTATACCGACACGTCGTTCTGCGACGCCGGGCATTCGATGCCCACCACCAGAGAAGGATCACTCGGATCGGAGATGTCCCAGATCAGGGGTCCGTGATAGTTCCCCTGGATGACGTAGTTCCCCTTGAACGCGAGGTCCGAGTTCGAGTAGGGAGCGCCTTCCTCGTCGTAGTACCCTTCCGGCGGAGGTGTGTTAGAGACGAGTCGCATGTTCCAGACGGCGGCCGCTGCATCCATGTAGCCGGGATCGAGCCCCACGCGCGGGTCGCCGCTCGGCGTTGCCGCCACGGTGACCGACGGGCCGGATGTCGTCCGAGACTCCGAGGTCGTTGCGCAGGCTGCGGCCAGAATCACAATGAGGAGCACCGGTAAGGCGTTGGTGCGATGCATCAGGTTCCTCCCGTGGGCAGTTGTTCGAGCATCTGGGTCATGCGATCGATCTCGGCCAGCTGATCCGAGTTTACGTCGGAAGCGAAGCGGAAGATCTCTTCCTCCTGTGCCGCCCCCGGCGCGCGAAAGAGCTCCTCCACCATCGCGATGGCCCCCTCGTGATGCCGGATCATGAAGGTCAGAAACAGCCGGTCGAACTCAACCCCCTTCGCCGCGTCCAGCTGCGCCAGCTCCTCGGCATTCAACATCCCGGGCATGAGCGTCCCGTGGTGCGCGTATTCGGGGTCGATCTCCGGCACCGCCTCGCCCCGTTCACGAAGCCAGCGTTGCGCGAACGCGATCTCGTCCTGCTGGCCCACGACGATCCGCTCGGACAGAGTACGGACCGACTGGCTGGCGTTGTGGGTGGGCGCCCAGCCCGCCATCAACACCGCCTGCGCGTGATGAGGAATCATGTCGGACAGGAAGCTTACGTCCGCCGCGGTGTATCGCGGGCGACCGCTATCGGCGCTGGCCTGCGCGGTGGGCGAGGGGGTAGTGCGGTCAGCGGTGGCAGGCCGTGCACCTCCCGACCCCGAACCCTGGGCAGCAGTAGCGCACGCCGCAACGGCGACCGCGAGGCCGCCGGCGATCATCCGGGCGCTAGCCGTCGACCAGGATCTTGAAACCGCCATAGACCATGCGTTTCACATCGAAGGGCATCGACTTCGGATCCATCTTCGCGATGCGCGGATCGTTCATCACCTTTGCGTTGACACGATCGCGGTGTGCGCGCGACTTGAATACGATCCACGAGAAAACCAC
>JBHEOA010000100.1:0-5597 GCA_046261835.1 Gemmatimonadota bacterium | reverse complement strand
CGGCTGAGCTCGCGCTCGCGCCAGAGCGAGTAGATCGCGGGGATCACGGCCAGGGTCAGCACCGTGGCCGACACCATCCCGCCCACCATGGGGGCCGCGATCCGCTTCATCACGGTGGCTCCGGTTCCGTGGGTCCACAGGATCGGCACGAGCCCGAGGATGATCGCCGCCACCGTCATCATCTTGGGCCGCAGGCGGAGCACCGCGCCCTCGACGATCGCCTCGTAGAGATCGCGCGCCGTACGCCGCCCTACGGCGGCCCTGGCCTCCCACGCGCGGTCGAGGTAGAGGAGCATGACGACCCCGGTCTCGGCGGCGACGCCGGCGAGCGCGATCAGCCCGATCCACACCGCCACCGACAGGTTGTAGTCGAGGAGCCACAGGAGCCACACGCTTCCGACCAAGGCGAACGGCAGCGACAGCATCACGATCAGGCTCTCGCCGACCGAGCGGAAGTTGAGCCAGAGAATGAGGAAAATGATCGCGATCGCGACCGGCACCATGATGCGGAGCCGGCGGTTGGCCTCGCGCATGTACTGGTACTGTCCGGTCCATTCGAGCCGGTAGCCCGGCGGCAACTCGAGACGCTCGTCGAGGAGCCGCTGGGCGTCCTCGACGTAGGAGCCGATGTCGCGCTCGCGGACGTCGACGTAGACGATCGAGTTGAGCCGGGCGTTGTCGCTCTTGATCATGTCGGGCCCGGAAGTGAAGCGGATCGTCGCGAGCTGAGCCAGCGGCACCTGCGCGCCGCCCGGCGTCGCGACGAGGATCCGCCCGATCTCCTCGGGCGTGTCGCGCAGGCCTCGCTCGTAGCGCACGAGGACGGTGTACCGCTCGCGGCCCTCGACGGTGCGGGTGGCAACGGTGCCGCCGACCGCGGCGTCGAGCGCCCGCTGGGCGTCCTCGGTGCCGAGGCCGTAGCGGGCGATCGCGGAGCGGTCCAGCTCGATCTCGAGGTAACGGCCGCCCATCGCGCGCTCGGCGTAGACCGAGCTCGTCCCCTCGACCAGGGGGAGCAGTCCCTCGATCTCCTTGCCGATCCGCTCGAGCGCGGCGAGGTCCTGCCCATACACCTTGATACCGACCGGCGTCTTGACGCCCGTGAGCAGCATGTCGAGCCGATTCTTGATCGGCATCGACCACATGTTGGCGATGCCCGGCGTGCGCGCCCGCCGGTCGAGCTCGTCGCGGATCTCAGCCGCCGTCACGCCCTCCCGCCATTGGTCCTCGGGCCTCAGGATCGCGACCGACTCGATCATCGACATGGGCGCCGCGTCGGTGGCCGTCTCGGCGCGGCCGATCTTGCCCAGGACCATCGCCACCTCGGGCACCGTGGCCATCGCGCTGTCGCGCTGCTGGAGGATCCGCTTGGCCTGCGAGGTCCCGACATTGGGGAACAAGGAAGGCATGTCCATGATCGCGCCCTCGTCGAGCGGCGGCATGAACTCCGAGCCGAGCCGCGCGTAGGGCACGATCGTGATGAGCAGGATCGCCGCCGCCCCGGCGATCACCCAGCCGCGATGGGAGAGCACCCCATCGATGACCGGACGATAGACCCGGTGGAGCGCGCGGTTCAGCGGGTTCTCCACCTCCGGCCGGATCCGCCCCCGGATGAAGGTGCCCATGAGGACCGGCACGAGGGTGATCGAGAGGAGCGCCGCCGCCCCCATCGAGAGGGTCTTGGTCCACGCCAGCGGCGTGAACAGCCGCCCCGACTGCCCGCTCAGCGCGAAGACCGGGATGAAGCTGACCGTGATGATGAGGAGCGAGTAGAAGAGCGTGGGCCCGACCTCCTGCGACGCCGCGACCACCGTCGTCCAGCGCGGCTTCTGAACGCCGTCGCGGGCGTCGTGCTCCAAGTGCTTGTGCACGTTCTCGATCATGACGATGGCCGCGTCGATCATGGCGCCGATGGCGATGGCGATCCCGCCGAGGCTCATGATGTTGGCGTTGATCCCGAGCCACCGCATGGCGAGGAAGGCCATCAGGATCGCCACCGGCAGCATGAGGATCGCGACCAGCGCCGAGCGCGCATGGAGGAGGAAGACGAGCGCGACCAGCGCGACGATGACCGACTCTTCGAAGAGCGTCCTCCGCAGCGTCGCGATCGCGCGGTGGATTAGGCCGCTCCGGTCGTAGCCGGTCAGGACCACGACCCCCGGCGGCAGACCCGGCGCGATCTCGCCCAGCCGCTGCTTGACGCGGTCGATCACGGCGAGCGGGTTCTCGCCGAACCGCATGATCACGAAGCCGCTGACGACCTCGCTCTGGCCGTTCAGGTCGGCGATTCCGCGCCGCATCTCGGGACCGATATGGACCTCGGCCAGGTCGGCCACGCGGATCGGCGTGCCGTCGGTCGTGGCGCCCAACGCGACCCGGCGGATGTCCTCGACCCCGCGGAGGTAGCCGCGGCCGCGGATCATGTACTCGGTCCCGCCCAGCTCCAAGACGCGCGCGCCCACGTCCTGGTTGGACATCCGGACTGCGCGGGCGACGTCGGCGATCGAGATCCCGTACGCGAGGAGCCGCTCGGGTCGCACCTCGACCTGGTACTGTTTCTCGAACCCGCCGAGCGAGGCGACCTCGGCGACGCCGTCGACCGACTGGAGCTCGTAGCGCAGCGTCCAGTCCTGGACCGAGCGGAGCCGCGCCAGGTCGTACTGGCCGCTGGTGTCGACGACCAGGTACTGAAAGACCCACCCCACGCCGGTCGCGTCGGGCCCCAGCTGGGGCTGGACCTCGGCCGGCAGGTCCCGGCGCACGCTGTTCAGGTACTCGAGCACGCGCGAGCGCGCCCAGTAGAGGTCGACGTCGTCCTCGAAGACGACGTAGACGTACGAGCGGCCGAACTGGCTCACGCCGCGCACGAACTTGGTGCGCGGCACCTTGAGGAGCGCGGTCGAAAGCGGATAGGTGACCTGGTCCTCGATCGTCTGCGGGGCCTGGCCTTCCCAATCGGTCGTGACGATGACCTGGACGTCGGAGAGGTCGGGGATCGCGTCGACCGGGGTCTGGAGCATCGCAACGATCCCGGCCACGGTGACGGCGGCGGTGGCGAACAGCACCAGGAACCGGTTGCCGACCGACCACGCGATGACGCGGCGCAGCATCACTCCATCCCCGGCATCGGGCGGCGTCCTACGTCGGCGGCGCCCATCTGGGCCATCATCGCGCGCATGACCTCGGCCAAGTTCGACTCGCTGTCGATCAGGTACTGGGCGCTGGTGACGACGCGCATTCCCGGCTCGACGCCCGCCAGCACCTCGACGTGCTCGTCCCCCTCCATGCCCAGCGTGAGCTCGTGTGGCATGAGGGCCCCCTCGCCCATGTCGACGAAGGCGACCGCCGCTTCGCCAGTCCTGAGGATCGCCGTGCGGGGGATCGTCAACGTCTCGCCCAGCGCGCGCTCGAGGGTGACCGTCGCGTACATGCCGGGCCGGATGCGCCCGCCCGGGTTCGGCAGCGCGACCCGCGCGCGCATCGTCCGCGAGCCCTCTTCCAGCGTCGGATACACGTACTCGACGCGCCCCGAGTAGGTCATCCCCGGGAGCCCCGCGAAGGTCACGGTCACAGGCATCCCTTCGTGGACGAGCGCGAGGTCGGCTTCGAAGATCTCGGCCTCGACCCACACTTCGGAGAGATCGGCGATCTTGTACAGCGCCTCGCCGGGCTGGACCGCCTGCCCCTCGAACACGTTCTTCTCGAGCACGATCCCCCCGACGGGGGCATGGAGGGTCAGGGTCTTCCGGACGCGGCCGGTCCGCAGGAGCTCCGCGACCTGCGCGTCGGAGATGTCCCAGTACGTGAGCCTCCGCTTGGCGGACTCGAAGAGGTCGCGCCCGCCTTGGGCCACGCCCTCGACCCCGCTCGCGCCGACGTGCTTCTCGAGGCTCGCCGCCAGCAGGAGCTCCTCCTGCGCCGAGACGAGCTCCGGCGAGTAGATCTCGAGGAGCGGAAACCCACGGGAGACCGGCTTTCCGGTGAAGTCGACGTGGAGCCGCTCGACCCAGCCCCCGATTTTGGGCGCGACGATCGCGACGCGTGTCTCGTCGAAGGTCACGAGCCCGACGGCGCGGATCGTCTTCTCGATCGGCCGCCGCTCGACGGTCCCGAACGTGACGCCGAAGGTCCGGATCTGCTCGGGCGTGAGGCGGATCGTCCCGCCCTCGCCCATCTCCATCGCCATGCCGGCGCCGTCCCTGCCGGCCATCTCCATATCGGCCGCGCTGGGGGGTCCCGCCGGCCGCTCGCCGCCGGGCCTGAGGAGCCACCACGCGGCTGCGGCCAGGACGACGCCGCCGATCGCGATCAGGATCCATGCCTCGCGCCTCATCGGACGACCTCCGTGCCAACGATCCGCTCGAGCTCGGACAGGTCGCGCCCGAAGTCGGCGAGGAGCCGGAAGTAATCGAGATCGTGGCGGAAGAGCGTGACCTGGTTGTCGAGGAGGGTCAGGAAGTCGACCCTGGCGACCGTATAGCCGGCGACCGCCGATTCGAGCGCGGCGTGGGCCTGGGGGAGCACGCCCTCGCGCAAGAGCGCGTTCCGATCGCGGGCCCGAACGAGCGACGCGTGCAGCGCCGCAACCCGCGCGCCCACGTCGCTGATCAGGACGCGCCGGGCGGCCTCGGCCTCGCGGACCTCCGCTTCCTCGGCCGCCGCCAGCGGATCCTGCTTGCGTGCTTTGTAGAGGGGGAGGGGGATCGAGATCATCGCGGTCACCATGTCCTCGCGGCCGCCGCGCTGGCCGTAGCCGAGGGCGACGTCGAGGTCGGGGAGAGCGGCCCGATCGGCGATCTCCGCCTCGGCGCGCGCGCGAGCGATCCTGGCCTCCGCGGCGCGGATCTCCGGGTTGTGCTCGGCGGCCAGCCGCTGGAGTGTGGCCAAGTCGGGGATCGGCGATTCAGCGTCGCCGGCCGCGCTCAGGGCGGCGGCCGTGAAGCGCACCGGCGTGCCGGGCTCGGGGACCGCCGCGCGCTCGATGCGCTCGGGCAGCTCGGGAACCCCGAGCGAGGTGTCGGCAGGGCGGTCGACGAGGGCGTTGAGCTCCGCCATAGCTGCAGCGCGGCGCTGGGCGAGCTCGATCAGCTCCTCGCCGAGGTGCGTCCGCTCGACGGCCGCCTTGAGGACGTCCTGCTGCGTGCCGGTCCCGACCTGGTAGCGCGTCTCGGTGATCGAAACGAAATCGCCGAGCAGCGCGCGGTTCCGCTCCACGACCTCGAACGCGCGTTCGAGGAAGTAGAGATCGAAGTACGCCTGCTGAATGCCGGCCGTGACCTCGCGCATCACGCGGTCGCGCTCGGCCTCCGCCTCGGCGAGTTCCCAGCGCGCGGCGTCGCGCTCGAGGCCGAGCTTGCCGGGGAACGGGAAGACCTGGCCGACCTCGATCATGCGCATCGTCATCTCGTCCTCGCTCGACAGGGGATCGCCGACGAGCGCGTTGACGAGCCCCACGCCGAGACGCGGATCGGAGAGCGCTCCGGCCGCGTCGAGCCGGGCACGGGCCGCCGCTACACGCTCCTCGGCGGCGGCGATCTGGGGGTTAGCCTCGCCTGCGCGCGCGACGAGCGCGGCGAGGTCGAGCGTGTCGCGGCCCG
>JBHEOA010000099.1:0-10621 GCA_046261835.1 Gemmatimonadota bacterium | reverse complement strand
TTCCTCCTGCTCGGCGCCATCATCGAGAAGGTCACCGGGCGCTCGTATTACGACGCCGTTCGGGAATACGTGTACGAGCCCGCTGGAATGACCGCGACAGATGCGTATGCCGTAGACGAGCCGACGCCCAATCTGGCCATTCGCGTTCGCCCGCGCCATCCGCGAGAACCGGCTCCTCTCCGCCGAGATGACGGGCCGCATGACGACGCCCAAACCCGAGCTCGCCTCCCCCGAGTACGGCTACGGCTTCGGCTTCTGGGACGAGGGTCGCGTCGTCGGCCACACGGGCGGCGCACCGGGGATCAACGCCGCGCTGCAGATCGATCTCGAGCGGGACGCTACGCTCGTCGTGCTGTCGAACTACGGCGGCGCCGCGATCCCGATCGTGCGCTATGCGAGCGGGTTGCTGGGTTACGCATCCGAGCCTTGGGGCGCGGTCGAGGTGACGGCGGCCCTGACGAATCCCTTAGTAGGATAGGAGACTGCAATGAGATCGATTGCGTGGGCGGTTGTGGCGGTGACCGCCGTGGCGAGCCCATGCCTGGGGCAGTTGTCGGAGCCGCGCACCCATTTCGATGGACCGTCGCGAGTGGAGGTGCCGGCTGGCGTGACCACCGTTCCCCTGGAGAAGCAGGGCCAGTTCTATTTCGTGCAGGTACGGGTGGGCGGGAAACCTTTCCGGTTCACCGTCGAGACCGGCGCGAACCACGTGGCCGTGAGCCGCGACCTGGTGGAGCAGTTGGGGTTGAGCGTCGACACGCTCACCACGCGGTTCGGAACCGGACCGGTCGTTCGGCTCCCCGTCCTGGAGATCGGCTCGGCGGTCTTTCACGACGTGGTGGCCCGGGTCACCCCCGGCTTCGGCCAGGAGCCGGCGTTTCAGGGTCTGATCAGCATCCCCCTCCTCAATGGCGTCGTCGTAAGCTCCGATTTCCCACAGCGGGAGCTGCGGCTGGGCGGCCCGGTCCCCACTGGGGCTGCGACCAGCATCTCGTATCAACCCGGCGAAAGGGTGTCGCTGCCGATCGTCGTCGGAGTTGTGCTGGGACTTCCGATTCTGGAGCAGTTCGTCCTCACTCTGGATCTGGCGAACGAGCGCGCGGCTCTGACGATGCCGGTCGGTGCGCGGCTCACCTTGGCAGGGGAGGAAGCGGCGACGACCGCGCCCGGCAGACGTGTCATCCAGCCGGCTGACCTGCCCACGGTCTATCTGGGTTTCGGGCTGGTCCCCCAGTCCGACAGCGGCAAGATCGTGACGGCCCTGGCGCCGGGATCGAGTGCGGCGAACGGGGGTCTGCGCGATGGCGACCAGATCATCTCGGTGGACGGTGTCACGGCGGAGCGGGTCGACCGGAGCGTGCTGCGAGAGGCGGCTGCCAAGGGGGTTGCGATCGAGGTCGTGGTCCGCAGGGACGGAAAGCGGCTCGAATTCGACATTCTCCCTCAGGCGCGGCGGTGACGCGAGAACACCTCAGGTCTATGTCGGCCACGTTCACCGCGAGTCGGGCGGGGCGGCGACGGGCGGGTGCCACTGGGCCCACAGCGCCAGCGTCCAGCAAACGAGGGCGGCGAAGTGAACCGCCTGGGCGACCGGCCGTTCAGGGGCGTAAGCGACGAAGAAGTCACGCAGCGAGTCCGCTGTCCGGCCGAACCGGAACGGGCCCCAGTTGGGAAGGCTCGAGCGCGCCCAGAACGCCGGCACGACGGCGAACCTGAGGACGGCGAGCCCCACCGCGACCACACCCAGCCAGACCGCGGCGCGCTCGCGGTTTCCTTGAGTCGCCACCAACCCCGCGGCGAACGCCGCAATGACGGCGAGGAGCGCTTGTACGAGCCCAGGCGGCGGAAGCAACACGCGGAACATCATCGCCGTTCCCGCCACCCAGTAGACGAGCGCGACGGCGCGCAGCCAGCCGGGTGGCAGCCACACGATGTCGCGGTGGACGAGCACGAAAATCCACACGATCGCGAGCAGTCCCGCCACCGCGCCGAAGGGCGCGAAGCGGAACGCGGCATAACCCTGCGCCGGCAGTTCCGCCCCTCCGAGCAGGACCGCCGTCGCGAGCCACAGGCATACCGCGAGCGTCCGCCGTCGAAGGGCCGCGCTCGCGTCCGGATCCGTCAGAGGATCGGCCACGGCGTGATCGCGCGGTTGATCCGCTTCCCCAGGTCGCGCAGCTCCTCGCGCCGGTCCCCGGTGATGTGCGGCAGGGCGAGCCCTTCGTCGACGATCTCGCGCGCGCGCCGGAGCGTGGCCCGCTCGTTGGGCACGTACCAGGCGCCGGTGCCGTCCTCGTGGAGCGAGCGCCCCCAAACAAGGTAGACGTCAGCCAGCGCGTCCTGGGCGCGCTGATTCTCGTAGAACCCCTCGGCCTCCTGCCGCGCGGTCTGGAAGTTGGCCTCCGACTCGGCCAGCATGCGGTAGATCGACTGGCGACCGGTCGGATCCGACCCCACGATCCGGATCTCGGCGCGGGCGGTCGAGTAGAGGCGGTCACCCTCGTTCATCGCCGCCTGATAGCGGTCGACGCCCGCCGCGAGTCGGATCTCGTCGTACAGCTGCCCCGGCGTCGTCGGACGGAACAGGGCGAGGAGCAGGATCACAAGCGTGAGCACCCCAAGCGCCCCCCACCCCGCCCATTCCAGCGCGTCAGGCGCCCCAGGGCCGCGCGGAGCAGCACCCGTGGCAGGAGTCACTCCGTCGCTCATCGGCGCCGTGCGGAGCCCGCAGCGGTGGGTGCTTGTGGGCGCGGCCCGAGGTCGGGCCGGCATGGGGTTGTCGCGAGATGCGCGACGCGCGGCGGGGTCTCTCGAGGAGGCGTTGGCACAGGAGGGAGGGGAGACCCCGCAGACGAAGTCGAGGAGGCTCCCCGACCGGGTGCACGCCGACTTGAGAGACCCCACCGCGCGCTACCTACCTCGCCCGATTTCATGACGATTTCTCGAGCCGCGCGCAAATCCAATCCCCCACCGAAGCGGTATTCCCCGCGCCGCCGAGGTCCGGCGTCGAGACTCCTGCCGCGAGCGCCGCCGCCACCGCGTTCTCGAGGTCGCGCCCCACCTCCGGCGCCCCGGTGTGCTCCGCCAGGAGGCCCGCTGTCAGGACCGCCGCCATCGGGTTGGCGAGCCCGCTCCCCGCCACGTCGGGGGCCGAGCCGTGAACCGGCTCGAAGAGCCCGGGACGCCCGGGGTGGAGGTTGGCGCTCGCCGCCAGCCCCAGCCCTCCGACCAGCGAGGCAGAAAGGTCGGACAGGATGTCACCGAAGAGGTTCGAGGTCACGATCACGCTGTAGTGCTCGGGATGAAGGACGAGTTTCATCGCCAGCGCGTCCACGTACTCGACCTCGGTCTTGACGAACGGGTACTCGGCGGCGACCTCGGCGAAAACGCGCCGCCACAAGCCGTGGGCATAGACCAGAGCGTTCGCCTTGTCGCACATCGTAATCCTCGGCCGGCCGCGCTCGACCGCGTGCTCGAACGCCGCGCGCACGATCCGCTTGACCCCGCGATAGGTGTTGAGGTCCTCGTTGAGCGCCACCTCGTCCTGCGTTCCCGCCTTGAAGTTTCCCCCGAGGCCGACGTAGGCGCCTTCGGTGTTCTCGCGGAAGATCACGAAGTCGATCCGCCGCTCGACGCCGTCGGGCCGCGGCCTCAAAGGACACAACTCGGGATGCAGTAGGCGGACCGGCCGGAGGTTGATGAAGAGGTCGAGTCGGAATCGTAAGCCCAGCAGGATGTCGCGCGCGTGACGGTTGTCGGGCACTCGGGGGTCACCAATCGCGCCGAGCAGCATCGCGTCGAACTCGTCGCGCAGCCGCGCGAACACGTTTTCGGGCAAGGTCTCGCCCGTCTTCAGGTAATGATCGGCTCCGTACGGCAGGTGCTCGAACTCATACTCGACCCCGTGACGGCGACCGGCGATCTCGAGCGCGCGACACGCGACCGCGACGACGTCGGGGCCGATGCCGTCGCCGCCCAGGACGGCGACGCGGGTCAACCGATCAGGTCCTCGAGGGCCGCGATCAGGCGCTGGTTCCCGGATCGGTTCCAGACCGAGATGCGAGCCCATCCCGCGATCGATGGATGCGTCATCGGGCGGATGATGATTCCGCGGCGCAGGAGCCCTTCGTTTATTTCTGAAGAATGCTCACCCAGGTCGACGAAGAGAAAATTCGTGGTCGAGGGAACCCAAACCACCCCCAGGCGGTCGTATGCCCGGCTCAGCCATTCGCGTTCGACTGCGATCGTCGCCACGGTCTCAGCCACGTGGGCCTGGTCGTCGATGGCGGCGAGGGCCGCCGCCTGAGCGACCGAAGACGTGTTGAACGCTTCGCGCACGCGGTTGAGCACCCGCGCGTGCTCGGGACGGGTCACCGCGTAACCGATCCTGAGCCCCGCCAGGCCGAACGCCTTCGAGAACGTGCGCAACGCCACCAGGTTGGCGCCGGCCCGGATCCGAGCGAGGTCATCCGTTGATCGCTGATCGGGCGGCACGAACTCGTAGTACGCGCGATCGAGCACTACGAGCACGCGCTCCGGAATTCGATCGAGGAACGCGGTGATCTCGGCGTCCGGAACGTGGGTTCCGGTGGGATTGCACGGGTTGTCGAGGAATACGACGCGTGTGCGATCGTCGATCGCGTCGGCGACTCCGTCCAGATCGAAGGTCCAGTTTCGATGCGGAACCGTGACGACCTCGGCCCCCACCACCTGGCACGCGATCGTGAAGCGTGCAAACGACGGGAAGCCGACGATTGCGCGATCGCCGGGACGCAGAAAAGCTCGAGCGACGAGATCGATGCACTCGACCGAGCCCGATCCGATAACGACGTGCTCGATCGTCAGGCCTAATCGCTCGGCGATCGCCTCACGCAGCTCACGCGCCTGGCTGTCCGGATAGTAATGCGCCTCGCCGAGCGACTCGCGCAGCGCCGCCAGAGCGCGGGGCGAGGGCCCTAGCGGGTTCTCGTTCGAGGCGAGCTTGAGGATGTCGGTGACGCCGTACTGGCGGGCGATCTCGGAGCGGTGGCGGCCTGGAACGTACGGCCAGATCGCCTCGAGATCGACGCGCGGCGGTGTTGCAGTCGACCCGGGCGAACCCGCGGTGCGGATCGGGGAGTCGGTCGGCGCTACTCCCCCCACTCCTTGAGGAAGAGATGCACGTACTCCAGGTACTCGCTCAGCGTCTCCACGCCCAGGGACATCCGGTCGTACAGGCCGTCCTCTACCCATCGGTCCTGATCTTCCTCCTCGGCGGTGAATTCGGCGAGATCGACGAGGTCGGCGCCGATCCGCTGAGGCACAACCTCCTCCTCGACCAGGATCTCGATCGCATCGAGGTCGTCTTCCGGCTCGTCCCAATCGGCCTCTTCGATGAGCGCGCGGGCCGAGTGGAGGGTGTGGCGCACCGCCGATTCCAGGTGGCGGAAGGCGTTCTCGCGCGCGGTCGGTGAGCGACCGAAGAGGTCCTCGCCCTCGTCCACCGACACCCTGAGCGGCTCGATCTCGGACTCGACCGCATCGAGATCCTGGAGGACCTGGGCGAAGTCCGCCTTGGCCATACTCCCGTAGGATAGATGCCATCGGTTCGATGTCAACCGCCACCGGCGATGGGGGGTGGCCGGGGATCATGACCCGAGGGGCAGGCGACCGCTACCTTCCAGGATCATGCGCGCCTTGCGGCTCGCTCTCCTTCTCCTGGCGATCTCTTCCCCTCCCGCGAGCGGCCAGACCGAGCCGGCCGCCGCCTACTCCGATTGGGGCGGGGTGCTGTCGCGCTATGTCGTCGGCGATCACGTCCAGTACGCGCGGTGGAAGAGCGAGAACCCGGCCGCCTGGCGGCGATTCCTGGCGTGGCTCGAGGACGCGGATCCTTCGAATCTGCCCGCGGACGAGCAAAGGGCGTTCTGGATCAACGCCTACAACGCCCGCGTGGTGGCGGGCGTGCTTGCTCAGCTACCGCTTGAATCCATCAAGGACGTCGGGTACCTGGGAGGCCGCTTCCGCGGATTCTTCGAGCGCGAGCAACACCTGGTCGCGGGGCGGCTACGGTCACTCGACGAGATGCGCGCGATGGCTACCCAGCCGCCGCTGGGCGACCCGCGCAGTCACTTCGCCCTGACGATGGCCGCCGAAAGTGCCCCGCCACTCAGGCCCGAGCCCTACCGTGGCGCGACCCTCGACACACAGCTCGACTTCCAGACGCGCGCTTTCCTGAATGGCGCGTCCGGCCACCTGGTCGACAAGGAGGGTCGTCGGCTCCTCCTCACCCCGATCCTCAACTGGTATGCGGACGACTTCGAGCGCGCGGAGGGGTCGGTTCGCGCCTTCGCGCGGAAGTTCCTGATGGGTGAAGCGGCAGAGGCGGCGTCGAACGAAGCCTGGCGGATCGAGTGGCTCGATTTCGATTGGCGACTCGACCAGGAGTACTGACCATCGAGTGAACGCTGGCGCCGCCGGGCGCGTCCTGAATGAGGCCCCATTTCAAGGAGAGAAGCTCATACGCTCAATCGTTCGTGCCGCGGCAGCAGCCACGCTGGTCCTGCTGGCCCGCGCGTCGCCGACGGGCAGGCGTCCGACCGCTACACGTACTCCCCCTTCAGCGTGATTTCCTCCCGCATGCGGGACGCGTATTGGGTCCAGGTGGCGGACGTGACGACAGCGGTCACCGGCCCGTCGCTCCATGAGATCTTCCACGAGATCGATCGGCTCCAAGAGGCGCCGCCCTCGCCTGAGGAGCTAAGAGGGGATCCAGAACTACCTGGCGGGAGTCTTCGTGCTCCAGAACGGGAACCCCGCCGCGATCATCGGCCAGCTCCGGTTTCTCGACCTCCACGGGCTCGATCGGGGCTACCTCGAAGAGTACGTGTCGAACGTCTATGCGGTAACGCCCGAGGACGTGAGCCGGCTCGCCCGGAGTATCTCGACGATTCGAAGATGGTCATCGTGGTCGCCGGCGACCGATCGGTGATCGAGGAGCAGGTCGCGCCCTACGGCGAGATCGTCGTCGACACGCCGGTGGCGGCCGAGAGGCCCCTTTTCCCCTCCGCTCCGACGCGAGTAATTCGGGGGATTAGCGCGCGAGAGATCAGAGCGCGAAGGGGTCAAGGCGCGAAGGGATCAGCGCGCGAAGAGCGTCGTGTCGACGACAGCACGGGTCTGCTGCATCTCCCGCACGTACCACCGTAACCGGCCGCCAGCGTCGAACCCCAGCTCGGTGGCCATGACGGGCGCGCGGCAATCGGGTCTCGGGTTGCGTGGCACGTCCTCGCGCGGACGCGGACGGCTGTAGACCCACCGCTCAGCGGTCGCCGCGCGTAAGGCGCCGCGGGCGGCGGTCGAGTCGGGTACCGCGAGCTCGAGGTGGTCCACGCCCGGCGCGGTACAGATCACGTTGGGGTCACCCAGGATCTCGCGCACCGAGTCGGCGGACATGCCGAACCTCAGGCGATCGAGCCCGGCGCGGAACGATCCCACCGGAACGAAGATCATCCGGAGAAGGGCCACGAGACCCGCGCCTAGAAGGAGGATCAGCGCGAGCTTGCGGCCGCTCATCCGCCGCGTCGCATGATGCGCCTCACCCGAGCGGTACTCACGCGCCACCGCTCATCTGCTCGATCCGTTCGACCGCAGCCGGCTCGAGCCCGGGGGCGGAAACGAGTCGCCCCCTCTCCCAGCGGTAGACCTCCGCCGACCACGTGACCCCGCGAAAGTTCGGATCGGCGAGCCCCTGCGCTGAGACGACCTCGGGCGCGCCGTCGCCGTCCAGGTCGGCGATCCCCAGCTCGCTCGTCTCCAGGCCGATCCTTCCATCGGGGAAGATCGCAGGGACGTTGCCCGCCTCGCGCTCCACCGCGATCGGCCGCAGGCCACCGTCCGGGTCGACCTGAAAGAGACCGACTGCCGCGAGCGGCCCGGGTGCGGGCAGCGTGAGCAGCAGGGTCGTGCGGCCGCCGATCTCGGCGATCTGGTAGAGGGCCGGCCCGCGCGTCGCGTCCTGCCAGCGCTCGAGACCGAGCGCCTCCGGCGGGACGAGGGGCTCGGAAGCGGCCCCACGGACGCCCCCAGGGCCGGCGTCCGTCAGGACGAGGGCGCCCGGGGCTCCTCCCGTCCCCTGGTACAGAACGACCGTCTCGGGCGCCGGGTCGCCGGTCAGGTCGAGCGAGAAGATCCCACCCGGCTGAGGCGCGCCAACGGGCGGCCGGGCGGCTAACGCTTGAGCATGAGATTCGAGCAGGATCGCCCCGCGCTCGATGTCCCAGACATACGCGAGCCCACCCCCTGGCGCAGCGCCCGGCGAGACCAGCAGACGCAGACGGCGGGCATCGATCCAATCCTGGAAACGGACGCTCCGGTGGCGGCGGGCGAGCCATTGCAAGACCGCATGCCGTCCGGCCGTGCCCGCCTCCACGTCGAATACGCCGCTGCGGATGACGTTCTCGGCCTCGCGACCCTCGAAGGCGAGGAGGCGGCCGTCCGAAGACCACGCCATGGTCGTCACGGCCCCGTCGGGGAAGATGGCCGCCACGAGCGCCGCCTGCTTGGGGCGCGACCAGACGATGACCGCGGGAGTCGGCCCGATCAGCTCGAACGCGACCGAGGCGGAGTCGGGGGCCATTTCGGCGCGAGCGATCCGTGCCGGAGTGAGTCCGCTTCCGTCCGGGGCGCGTGCGGGCACGTCGGCCAGCGTGAACAGCGTGTCCGCGCCTACGAGGATGGCGCTCGAGTCGGATGCCACCGCGAATGGGCCGCTGGGCGCGGTGGCAGGCTGCTCCTCGCCGGGGAGGATCGAGACCCACGCGCGGCGGTCCTCTTCGCTGCACGACGCCGCCGTTGTGACCAGCATCACCGCGACGGCGAGCGCGAGAGCCGCGCGCGCCACGACCTCAGTAGCCTCCCTTCTTGAGGACGTCGCGGGCGATCACCACCCGCTGGATCTCGTTCGTCCCCTCGAAGATCCGGTTGATGCGGGCGTCGCGATAAAACCGCTCGGGCCACATCTCGGCCGAGTACCCCATCCCGCCGTGGAGCTGGACCGCGCGGTCCACGATCCGGTCGAGCATCTCCGAGCAGAGGTACTTGCAGATCGCCGCCTCGCGGCTGAAGCGCATCCCCTGGTCGCACATCCACGCCGTGCGGTAGACCATCGACTCGATCGCGTAGGTCTCGGCCGCCATCTCGGCGAGCATGAATTGGACCGCCTGGAACTCGGCGATAGGCTGGCCGAAAGCGCGGCGCTCGTGAGCGTACGCGGCGGACCGGTCGATCGCGTCCTTGGAGGCGCCGAGCGTGGCCGCGGCGAGGCCGAGGCGTCCGACATCGAGCACGCTGAAAGCGATCTTGGCGCCGTCGCCGACCTTCCCTAGGAGGTTGGCGGCTGGCACCTCCATGTCCTCGAAGATCAGCTCGACCGTCGACGAGCCGTGGATCCCCATCTTTTCCTCGACCTTGCCGACTCGGAATCCGGGGAAGGCCTTCTCCACGATGAAGGCAGCCGGGCCCGACTCGCCGTCCGCCTCCGCCTTGCAGAAGAGCGCGACGATGTCGGCGAGTCCGCCATTGGTGATCCAGATCTTGGTGCCGTTGACGACATACGTGTCGCCCTTCCGGACCGCCGTCGTCTTCATCCCCATCGCGTCGGAGCCTGACTCGGGCTCGGTCAAGGCGTAGGCGCCGATCAGCTCGCCGCGCGCCATGGGCGCCAGGTACTTCCGCTTCTGCGCGTCGTTGCCGTGCTTGTGGATCGTCATCCCGCCGATGGACTGGTGGGCGCCGATGAATGTGGCCGTTGAGGCACACGCGCGGCTGATCTCCTCCTGGAGGATGCAGTAGCCGGTCTCGCCCATCCCCGCGCCGTCGTACTCCTCGGGGAAGACGACGCCGAGGAAGCCGAGCTCAGCCATCATCTGCATGATCCGATCGGGGATCCGGTGCTCCTTGTCGATCCGGTCGGCGACGGGTCTCAGCTCCTCGTCGACGAACCGCTTGACGGTGCGGCGCAGCTCGTTCTGCTCGTCGGTGAACAACCAGTCCATTCTACGTCTCCTCCGACCTCGGCCTTCCGTCAGGTTGCATCATTCATTGCTTGATGCTTCAGCATATGCACCCTGGTCCAATGCGCAACCAGACTGCCGCTTGAAGTTGTCAGTCGGTTTGGGAGTCGGGTAACGGGCTGGGGTCAGCCGCCGAGGGGGACGATGCGGAAAGTGATCTCCAGGGCTCGCAGGACGCCCGACTCATCGACGACCACTGCCTCGGCGTCCACCCGGGTCCCCAGAGCGAGCGCCGTGGAGAGGGCGGCCAGCGACGCGAATGCGCTCGCGGGTTGGATCACGCCGTTTGCCAAACGACGATTCGTTGTCCGGTCGTGAGGACGACCGCGCTCGCCGCCAGGTCGACCGAGGCGACGCGGCCCCTAACGATGAATTCTACCACTGGGTGGATTCACCGGGGGTGGATTCACCGGGGGTGGATTCACCGAGGGTGGATTCGCCGGTGGTGGATTCACCGGGGGTGGATTCACCGGGGGTGGATTCACCGGGGGTGGATTCACCGGGGGTGGATTCACCGGGGGTGGATTCACCGGGGGTGGATTCACCGGGGGTGGATTCACCGGGGGTGG
>JBHEOA010000098.1:0-46424 GCA_046261835.1 Gemmatimonadota bacterium | reverse complement strand
ATGGACGCCGATCTCGTGCTCCTGGAGGGCGATCCTGCCCGCGATATCGCCGCGTTCGCACGGGTTCACACCGCGATCCGCGGCGGCAGAGTGATCTGGGAGGCCGGCACCGATTAGGACGCCCGCCGGGCTCCGTGTATCGTTGCGGCCGTGCCCGAGCTTCCTGAAGTCGAGACGATCGTTCGGCGCCTGAGAAAAGCGCTCCCCGGTCGCACGGTCGTTCGCGCGCGAGTTCTCCGTGACAACGTCGTGAGGGGATCGAAGCGCCGTTTCAGGCATGCAGTAGAAGGAGCGCGGATCGTCTCGGTGGACCGGCGCGCCAAGTTCATCGTCCTCGGCCTGGACGACGGGCGCGTGTGGTTGAGCCATCTGAGGATGAGCGGCAAGTGGTTGATCGAAACGCCGCCCGCGGAGGCTCGGGTCGTCCGGGACGAAGCGTCGCGCGGAGCCGCACCCCGCAAGAAGCGCGATCCGTTGCGGGCCGAGTTGCCCGCCTACACCCGTGCGGCGTTCGAGCTCGACGATGGCGCGCGCCTCCTGTACGTGGACCCGCGCACGCTGGGGGAGATGGAGGTCATGCGCGGGATCGAGTGGCAGGCGCGCGAGGCGCGCCTCGGGCCCGAGCCGCTGGAGCCCGGCTTCACGCCCGAACTCCTGACTGCGCGTCTGGCGACGAGCCGCCGCCCCGTCAAGGAGGCGCTGCTCGATCAGACGAAGGTCGCCGGGCTCGGGAATATCTACGTATCGGAAGCGTTGTGGCGCGCCGGGATCAGCCCTCGCCGTCGGGCGCACCACGTGGGACCGGTGCGGGCGCGACGCCTACACACCGCCATCGTAGCGGTCCTCTCTGACGCGATCGGTCGCTCCGGCACGTCGTTCGGCTCCACCTACCTCGACTTCGTCGACGCGAACGGAGAGGCCGGCGAGTTCTACGACTTCCTCGCGGTGTACGACCGCGAGGGCGAACCATGTCATCGATGCGGCACGCCGATCGCGCGCATCGTCCAGGGGCAGCGCTCGACCTACTATTGCCCCCGCTGCCAGCGGTGAGGTTGCCGGCCGCCTAAACGGAGAGGAGCCGCTCGAAGAAGGCGCGGTAGCGCTGGAGCGTGAGCCGGAGTGCCTCGGTGGAAACATCCTCCCCACGGGACCAGGTCGACTCAAGATCGTCGCGCGCCTGTCGGAACAGCTCGCCCAATCGCTCGATCTGCTCCTCGACGAGGTGGTCAGCCTCCTCGACGGACCGCCGCGGCTCGTCGATGAACGAGGTCTGGATCGCCTGCCACTTCTCGTGGAGCTGACGGCGCTCCTCTTCGGTGATCAGCGCCCCGTCGGACGTTTGCGGTTGGGCCTCGGCAACAGTGCGATTCTCTACCGGGGAGTCCATCATGCTACCTCCTCGTGATGCACTCTTGGCGGCCGCTCTCCCGCCGCTGGAGTGCGATCGCCGGTCGCGCCCTGGGCGAGCAGATCCTCGAACAGAGCCCGATAGTGGACCATTGCCTGACGCAGATCCTCGGTGCCGGCTTCCCCGCGAGCGTTGAGCTGAGCGATCTCCCACGCGGCGCGGTAATGCTGAACGGCGACCGGACTCTCGTTCGAGATGTCGGCCTCGCGTTGCTGGATTTCCTCGACCGGGTAGCCGCGGGCGCGCATGACTTCCTCGACCAGCATATCGGCCTCGACGGTCGCCTGCGTGGGCGAGTCCACGAATCGCGCTTGGGTCTGCTGCCAGCGCTGAGCGAACCTACCCCTCTCTTCAGGGGTCAGGGGCCGAATGTCGAGCTTTTCGAATCGCTTGCGGCGCGCGGCGAGCTCGCTTTCGGCAGCTCGTCGATCCCCCTTTTCGGCTACGACGTGCTCGTACTCGGGGCCGAACCGCTGCTTGAGCTTCTTGCTCCTCTGTCGACGCCAAGCCCACCAGCCCAGAGCCGCGAGCACAACGGAGATGGCGACGACGAGAATAATGAGGATGATCTCGTTCATGTCCCCTCCTTGTGGGAAACGCTTCCTCACCTGATTGTAGGTATTGCTTCCGGGGAAAACCGTCAGAGAGCCAACATCATGATCGTCCGCTCATAGCTCGACGTGCTCGAGCTGGAAGTGGCCGTCTTCGATCGTCAGGATTCCCGCGCTCGGCGTATGTCGGAGGCCTCCGGCCGTGCCAGGATTGAAGTAGCGGACGCCGTCGCGTGTCACGTCGTACGGCGCGTGGATGTGGCCGAAGACGACAAGGTCCACCGGCCGCTGCTTCGCTGCCTCCATCGGGCTCACCGTGTGGCCGTGCACGATCAGCACCGAGATCCCTTCGCGCTCGATCCAGAGCTCGGCGGGAAGCTGCTGCATAAGTGTTTTCTCGTCGCAGTTTCCGTGCACCCCCACGACCGGCGCGATCAGCTCGATCTTATCCAGGACCGGGGCTCGGCAGAAGTCGCCCGCGTGCCACACTTCCGCGACTCCATCCAGCGCCCGGAACAGCGACTTCAGCAGACGATTGTGCGTGTCGGCGATGATCCCGTACTTCAAGCGAGGTCCATGAAGGGTGTCACGCGGCGCGCCTCAGAGGATCGTCTTCCCGAACGCCGAGAGGATCAGTTCCACCCCGAGCACACCCGTTCGGTTCCTGTCGTCCAGGATCGGGTTGGCCTCGACGAGGTCCATCGCGACCATGCCGTCGGTGTCGCTCACGATCTCGAGCGCAAGATGTCCTTCCCGGTAGTCCACGCCGCCCTTGACCGCCGTCCCCACGCCGGGGGCGAAGCTCGGATCGACGAAGTCCATGTCCCACGACAGGTGAAAACCGATCGTTCCCTCGGAAACGATCGCCAGCGCCTCTTCCAGCACGGCGACCATCCCCATCTCGTCGATTGCGCGCATGGTGAAGACGCGGATCCCCGAATCGAGGACCAGCGGGCGCTCCGTCCGGTCGACGTCGCGCGCGCCGATCAGCACCGTCTTCTCGGGTGTGACCTTGGGCGACCATCCTCCCAGCTCGACAAGGGCGGGGTCGCCGTATCCCAGAGCGACGGCCAGCGGCATGCCATGGATGTTTCCGCTCGGCGTCGTCGCGGGCGTGTTCATGTCGGCGTGGGCATCGAACCACAAGAGCCCGATTTCGTCCTCCTGCGCGCGTGCCCAGGCGGCTGAGCCGGCGATCGAGCCGATCGAGATCGAGTGATCGCCGCCGAGAACGAGTGGCACTGCCCCCGCATCGAGCGCGGCCCGCACCCGACCGGACACCTCGCCGCAGACGCGGGCGATCTCGTCGAGGAAGTGCGCCTTGGGATTTCCCGGGTCGGCCGACTCCGGTATCGTCGTGGCCACGTCACCGGCATCCAGGACTTCGTAGCCGAGCCGCGAGAGCCGCTCATAGACGCCGGCGATTCTGAGCGCCGAAGGACCCATGTCGACTCCGCGGCGACCCGCCCCGAGATCGATGGGGACGCCGATCATGTGAACGATCTCCGGGTAGGGGCGCATCGCTAATCGTGTGCGGCGTTCACGCCGCCACCCCTACATGCAGAGCGGCGATGCCGCCGGTGAGAAGCTTCCACCGGACTCGGCTGAAGCCTGCCTCGGAAAAGAGGGCGGCAAGCGAAGGGGCGTCGGGGAAGCGCGACACCGAGGCGGGGAGGTAACTCGGCCCCTCGCGCTCACCGACGACCAGCGCACCAATCCGTGGCAGGACGTGGTGGAAGTACGCATGGTAAGCGGACCGGAACCACGGGCTCGGCGGCGTCGCGAATTCGAGGACGACCAGCCGCGCGTCGGCGGACAGGACGCGGCGCATCTCCATCAGACCGGCGACGGGATCGGCCAGGTTGCGCAGCCCGAAGCCGACGATGCAACCTCCGAACGTCGCGTCCGGGAAAGGCAGCTCGAGGGCGTCAGCTGCGACCGGCCACACGCCCGGAGTGATCTGTTTCTCGCGGCCTCGCTGGAGCATTGCGAGCGCGAAGTCGGCCGCCACGACCGCCGCGCCGGGCGCCTCCGCAGCGATCGCGAGCCCAAGATCGAGCGTGCCGGCACACAGGTCGAGGTAACGTCTGCCCGGATCGGGCGCGAGCGCGACAATGGCCGACCTTCGCCAGCGCCGGTGCACGCCCGCCGACAGGAGGTCGTTGAACAGATCGTAGCGTGGCGCCAGGCGATCGAACATCGCCCGTACCCATGCCGCCTTCTCTGCCTCCGGCGGGAGGACATGCGAGTCGGATGAAACCCGCGTCAAACCGACCTCGTTGGGGGAGCGTGTGGCTCTAGCCGACGAGCAGCTCGTGACGGAGGCGCTCGGTGGCTCGCAGCCCGCCTATCGAGAGCTCGTTCACCGCTACGAGCGCCCGGTCTTCAACCTCGTCGTACGGATCGTCCACGACCGGGAGCTCGCGGAAGACCTGTCGCAAGACGCCTTCGTCAAAGCGTTTACCCGGCTCGCGACCTACCGATCCGAACAGGGCAAGTTCTCCAACTGGCTTTTCAAGATCGCCCACAATACATGCCTCGACCACTTGCGGCGTGGGGCCGTACCGACGGTCTCGCTGGAACCGCGCGACCCATCTGAGGGAGGCGGGATCCCGGCAGCGGTGGCCGATCCCGATCAGCCCTCTCCGCTCGACGCGGCGGTGGCGGGAAGCTTGGCCGACGCGCTAGCGGCGGGACTCTCGGGACTCAGGCCCGAGTACCGCGAGGTGCTCGTCCTCCGTGGTCAGGAAGGTCTCGCCTACGAAGAGATCGCCGACATCACCGGGCTTCCGCTGGGAACCGTGAAGACCTATATCCATCGTGGTCGCAAGGAATTGGCAGGCTTCCTCATCGCGGCGGGTTGGAATCCCGACGGCCACGCGTTAAGTGGTTGAGCCGAAACCTTCACCCGACGACGCCGTAGGGTGGCCCGAGAGGAACGATGAAGCGACGCACCCCAGAATTCGATCGTTGGCTCACCGCTGAGGCGGCGGGTGACGAGATGCGCGCCGAGGCCGCGTTCGTAGAATTTTTTGCGCGCTTTCCGCGGCTCGCGCCGGCAGCCGATTTCGCCGAGCGAGTGCTCGCGGCGGCCCCCGTCGCCGTCCGGCGTACCGCCCCCGCGCTGTGGGGCTGGCGCTGGGCGATCGCCTCGGCGCTCGCCATGACGGGTGTCGCCGCCTGGTTGCTTCCCGCCCTGCGCTGGCTTCCGCTCGAGATCCCCAGGCTGAGCGAGATCGTCAAGACGGCGGCCATGGTGACCGGCGCGTTGGTGGAATGGTTCGAGGTCGGCGTCGCGGTGTGGGGATTCCTGCTCCGATTGGGCCGCTGGGTCACGGTCGCCATCCAGGCGCCCGAGATCGCCGCTGGCCTCGCCGGCAGCGCCGTGATCGGCGCCGTCGCCCTCTATACGCTAAACCATCTGCTTGCCCTCGAGAGGAGATCGTGGCGATGAGCCGATCGAAACCAATGCTTTGGCGCGCGGTTCTATTGAGCGCGCTCGTACTTCCACTGCTGCCGGGTCCCGCACTGGCCCAGCCGGCGGCCCAGCCGGCGGATACGACGCAAGCTGCGACCCTGGCCGCTTTGCGCGACGGGGTCCAGGAGCGCTATCAGGTGCTGCCGCTCCAGAACGGGGTCGTCCTGATCCCCAAGTACGGAACGACAGACATCCAGTCGATCGAGCTGGCGGCCGAGACCATTGCCATCAACGGCCAGCCGGTCACCGGCGCAGAGCTGCGCCAGCGGATCCCGGCCGACGCGGACCTGGTCATCCGCCTCTCGTTCCTTGACGCCCAGACGCGTCAGGTGCTCTTTGGCCTCGGCACGCCCCCGGCAGGGCCGTCCGTCAGCGACACGACTACGGTGGCCGCTGGCACCCCGCTTCCCGAAGGAGCAGCCGCCTCCGAAGAAGACGACGATATCGAGGTCGACATCGACGCCGGCGAGGATCGCGTGCGGGTCGGAGGCAGCATTCACGTAGAAGCGGACGAGACTGTCGACGGCGACGTCGTTGCAGTGTTCGGCTCGGTGCGCGTCGATGGCAGGGTCACGGGTGACGTGGTCGCGGTGCTCGGCTCACTCGACCTCGGCCCAGCGGCGGTCGTGGAGGGCGAGGTGGTCGTGGTGGGGGGACGACTGAACCGCGCCTCCGGCGCTGAGATTCACGGCGGGATCGAGGAGGTGACTGGCCCGTCGCCGGTCCGCTTCCGCCACGGAGATTTCGATGCGCCCGCTCCATGGGGAGGGATCGGCGGCGTGATCGGGACGGTCATGTGGATCGTGGTGCTGGGCCTGCTGACGTGCCTGGCGCTTCTTCTCGCCCGACGGCCCATCGAGCGGATGGAGTACCGCGTGCGGACCTCGCCGTGGAAAGCGGCGGCAGTGGGTCTGGCCGCCGAGCTCCTGTTCTTCCCAGCGCTCGTCCTGGTCGTGGTCGTGCTCGCGATCTCGATCGTGGGCATTCCGCTCCTTCTCGTCATCCCCTTCGCGATCCTCGCTCTCGCGATCGGCATCCTCCTCGGTTTCACCGCGGTTGCCAAGGCGGTGGGGCACAGCGCCGAGGGCCGCTTCGGGTGGAGCCACGCCAATACGTACGTGACGCTTCTCGTCGGGGTGGGCCTCGTCATGGCGGTTTCGTTCTTCGCCTCCGTCCTCGGCATGGCGGGCGGGCCGCTCAAAGTCTTCTCGATCATCCTGGGGATCATCGGCTTCGTGATTCAATGGATCGCCTGGACGGTCGGCTTCGGCGTCCTCCTTCTCACCCGCTTCGGGACACGCTACCATTGGGGCGAGGTCGAGCGACCCGCTCCGCCCGCGCCGTACGAGCCGGAACCCGTTGGCGCCGGTGGGATCCCGGCGCCGCCGGCGGGGGATTAAATCCCCCGCCGGGCCCTCCCGGCATCCGGAACTCGCTCCTCTACCGTGGGTACGAGTACGCGAGGAGGACCCCTATGCGGTCTATTCGGTTCGGATTCATCGCTACGTCAGGATTCGTCGGTAGGGCGGGATTCATCGCACTTCTGCTCGGCGCGCTCTCCGGCGCAGGTCGGGACGTCTTCGCTCAAGAGGACCCCGTTACGGGGGATTCCACCTACCGGGTTATCCTCTATCTCGCGGAGGGCGGCGCCCCGACCGATGTCACCCTGACCCGGCTCCAGGAAGTCTGGGCCGAGGGGGAGAGCGTGACGCGGATCCAGGATCTACTTCGGTCGGGCCAGGTCCAGCAGCTCGAGGACGTGACGATTCTGCCGGGACGCGAAACGCCCGCCCTTCAGATCGGTGGGGTGACGGTCCGCGTCACCGGCGCCTACAAGGAGCCGCGTCGCGACGCGATGTTCTTGCGAGTCGAGGTCGACGGCGGACCCGAAGCGCTGGTCAAGGAATTGATCTCGCGCTTCGACGAGACGATCATCCTCGCCTACCCTCTCGCGGAAGGCAACCGCACGGTGGTGGCGCTCCTCGTGCCGGCGCCGACGGCCGGGAGCTAGACCTCACTTCTCCGCACGTGTCGGCGTCCCTCTTCCGCCGGCGCGTGATCCTTGGGGCGCTGGCAACGGCGCCCCAAGTCGTACCGCGCTAGCTTCCTTTCGCGTGAAAAGAGCCACCGGTATGGCACGCCCGTCCCCGACGGCGGTACGTGAATTCGCCAACTGGATCGGCGGGGAATGGGTAGGCGGCGATCAAGTCGACGAGATCGTCGATCCTTTCACGGGCCAGGTCGTCGGTACCGTACCCCTCGGCGCAGCCGAGGACCTCGACCACGCCATCGAGGCCGCTCGCGAGGCCTTCGAAATAACGCGCGAGCTCTCGTCGTGGGAGCGAGAGCGGATGCTCAAGGGGATCGCCGACGGGATCGCCGCCCGGCGCGACGAGATCGTCGAGCGGATGATCGCCGAAAGCGGGAAGCCGCGTCAGTTTTCCGCAGCGGAAGTCACCCGCGCCGTGTCGACGTTCACGCTCGCCGCCGAGGAAGCGAAGCGCTTCGGCGGTGAAGTCATTCCGGTCGACATCGAGGAAAGATCGAAGGGCTACTTCGCGTTCACGCGTCGCTTCCCACGCGGCCCGGTGGCTGGTATCTCGCCCTTCAACTTCCCGCTCAACCTGCTCGCCCACAAGATCGCCCCGGCTCTGGCTACGGGCAGCACGATCGTCGTCAAGCCGCCGA
Organism: Gemmatimonadota bacterium; assembly: GCA_046261835.1. Classification (GTDB taxonomy): domain Bacteria; phylum Gemmatimonadota; class Gemmatimonadetes; order JACCXV01; family JAHWKZ01; genus JBHEOA01. The sequence continues at coordinate 38,299 of JBHEOA010000098.1, read as the reverse complement.
TGCAGGCGCCGCTCACGAGCCTGCTCCTCGCCGAGATCGCCGCCAAGGCGGGGGTGCCGCACGGCGCGCTGAACATCGTCCACATGGAGCCAGAGGTAGCGGAGACGCTGGCCACCGACGAGCGGCTCACGCTGGTGTCGTTCACCGGCAGCGCACGTGTGGGATGGATGCTCAAGCAGAGAGCGGGCAAGAAACCGGTGCTGCTCGAACTGGGCAGCAATTCGGGCATGATCGTCCACCGTGACGCCAACCTCGCATGGGCGCTCGATCGTGCGGCGATCGGCGGCTTCGCTCACGCCGGGCAGGTGTGCATAAAGGTGCAGCGACTCTTCGTCGACCGGGGGATCGCCGACGAGTGGATCCCGGCTTTCGTCGATCGAGTCGATAATCTGCGCATGGGTGATCCGCGCGACCCCGAGACGGTCGTGGGACCCTTGATCGACGACGCCGCGGCCGAGCGCATCGAGTCTTGGCTGGCCGAAGCGGTCGCCCACGGCGCCGAGGTGTTGACCGGCGGTCAACGCGAAGGGCGGTTCATCCGACCCGCCGTCGTTACCCGCGTCGGACGCAACGAGAAGCTCTTCCGTGAGGAGATCTTCGGTCCGGTCGTGGTGATCGAGACGTACGATCGGTTCGAGGACGCCGTGGCCCGGGTCGACGACTCGCGTTACGGGATCCACGCCGGGATCTTTACGCATGACGTTCGGCGAATTCTGTACGCATTCGAGCACATCAAGGTGGGGGGTGTCATCGTCAACGACTCCCCGATGTTCCGCGTCGACAACTTCCCCTACGGTGGGGTCAAGGATTCCGGGCTGGGCCGCGAGGGTGTGCGATACGCGATGGAGGCGATGACCGAGCCCAGGATCCTCATCCTCGATGCGAGCCACTGACATGCCAGGGGTCGTACACGGCCGGTACGCCGTTTCCAAATCGGTTCGCCGGTCTACGTGGGCCGCGTTCGCGGTATTCCTCGCAGGGTGCGACTCCGAGTATCCATCGCGCGACTGGAGCGGTAATTACATCGCTCGAATGATCGCCTCGTCGAGCGATTGCGTCGCATCGCCGCTGCCGCCGCCTTTGACGTCGTTTCAGCTTCAAGTGACGCAATCCCCCGACAATACCGTTACCGTGTGGATGAATCCAATCATCACCTTGACCGGAAAGTTCGACGGAGATCGCCTCGAGGTCGACGGGATGTTGCGCGAAGAGCTCAGTTTGCCCGATACCCTTCGCGCGCGGATCACACCGGCCGACTCATTCGACGCGGTCGCGTACCGCCTGGAGGCGAGATTCGAAGATCTGGGATTCGGCGGGAACTATGAGATTCGCACTCCGGACATACGCGCGCTCGTGCACGGAGACGATGATCTCCGGTGCTCGTACCGGTACGAGCTGACGGGAACGCGTTTCGAGCCGCAATCGCTGGGCGAGCAGCCGTGGATCCGGGACCTGGCCCCGGTCGGGCCGGCCGAGCCTCTGACTGCGCCGCCCGACTCCCCGGCCGCGGCGGACGCTATCGGAGCACCCGCCGAATCGCTGTGAGCCTCGCGGCCAGGCGCGCGCCGAAATCGGACCACTCGGGGGCGTTGGCGCGGAGGGCGTCCCAGGCTACCCCGTTTCGGCTGGTCGAAGCGTGAATCAACCGGGCCCCCCTGGACAGGATCCCCACGTGGGTCGCGCGTCCACCGGGCGTCTCGGCGAAGAAAGCGAGATCCCCGTCGCGAACCGCGCTCCAGTCGCCTCCTGGCTCGACCGGATCTCCCATGAACGACTGCTGGTCGGAGTCTCGCGGAAGAGCCACCCCGTGTAGCCCGTAGATTCGCTGAACCAGCCCCGAGCAGTCGAACCCCTTCTCCGAAGTCCCGCCCCAGAGGTAGGGCAGCCCCAAGTACTCGGCGGCGTGCTCGACGATCGCCGCGCCCTCGTGCGGAAATCGCTCCGCCAGCCGTTCTTGGGGCAGGGCATCGGCACGCGGGATCCAACCGTCGAGGCCGTCGGGCAGCTCGATCCGGAGCCACCCGCCATCCTCTCCGGCGAGAATGACCCGCGCCCCGCGGACGAGGTCGCAGGCTACAGGGGCGTCTGGCGCGGGACGTTGCCGGGCGGCCGGGGTCCGGGCGGTAACGACCCACGTCCCCGGTGCCGCGCCGTGAGCCGTGAGGCGTTCGCGAAACGACGCGAGGCCCTCGACGGGAGCTCTGCGAACGAGTGAAGCCCGATGCGTCCATCCCACATAGCCGCCGACCGTCTGGACCTGGAGCCACTCGCCCCGCTCGCGCAAGACGAGCGCCTCCTCCCCGAGCACCATCTGCGTGACGAGCTCGGCCGCATGACGGGGTTCGCGTCGGAGATGAGCGAGCGAACGATGGGCGACCCCCGCGACCGCGGTCCCGAGTGTGGGGTCGGGAAGGAGGCGGACCTCGGTCGCGATCCCGGCCTCATGCGCCAGATCCCGGATCCGGCCCAGCGCCGAGTCGCTCGTGGTCCAGCCCAGGACGCGCGGCGCTGTTTCTTCGTCCACGATCGTCACGTCCCAAACCGCCAGTCGCGGGTCGGGCATCACCTCCACGCGAAGAGCGTCGATCCGGGGGGTCAAAGCGTCGCGGTCGAGGGTCCTCATCGGCGGGAATCTACTTCCCCGGCCGATCCTCGGGCTTTACATCGCCCCGACCGGGGTGGGAGATTGAAAGATCAGAATCCTGAATGGGGTGTATACGGGAGGGGCGAGGGCCGCTCAGAAGGAGGAGCGATGAAGCGGACGATCCCCATCGTGTTTGCAGGGTTGGCTGTCCTGGGCGTCCTGACGGCCTGTGAGCGGGGTGGCGCCGAGCGCAATCCGTCGAGCGAAGAGGAAGTCGAGATCGATGAGGATCTCGGCACCCTCAAGGTGATGAACAACGTGGACGAACCGGTCACGGTCTACGTCAACGGCCAGGAGATCTACGCCGTGCCGCCAGGGCAGGCGTATACCTTCCGGAACCTCCCGACCGGAAAGGCGACGATCTATGGCGTAGGACGCGTCTCTCAGAAGCACTATCCTCTGCCGGACGTCGAAATCGAGGAGGGCGGCGACTACGAATGGACGATCCATCCCTGAACCCTGACGGGACGAACTCCGACCAGACATCGAATTCCGATGATACGACGAATCACGACCAGGCCATGGAGGCGGAGCGTGATTCCGAGGCGGAGACGCATCCGACCGCTGGAGCAGAGGCTGCCCGCTCCGAGCATGAAACGCATCCGACACCCGGGGCGGGACCTGTCCGCTACGAGGTGGAACCCCCTGCGGCGGCTGGAGGCGGGGTTGCCCGCGCGGCTTCACTCTTGGTGATCGGTGTCCTGGTCGGTCTCGGCGCCGGGTGGATCCTCTTCCATGAAGAGGCTGGCGCGGGCGCGGCCGCTCAAGCCGAGCCGCTCGGTGACGGGTCGGCGGCCGAGTCGCACGGCGTCGACGTGACCAACGATCCCGTCCTCGGCAGCGAGGGCGCACCGGTCACGATCGTCGAGTTCAGCGACTTCGACTGCCCGTTCTGCACACGTTTCGCGACGCAGACCGCGCCGCTATTGCGACGTCACTACGGTGATCGGGTGCGATGGGTCTTCGTCAACCTCCCTCTCCGATCGCTTCACCCGCGCGCCTATGACGCTGCGCTGGCCGGCGAGTGCGCTCACGCTCAAGAGGGGTTCTGGGCCTGGTACGACGCGATGTTCAGCGGCCAGTTCGACAGCTCGGAGCGGGGTCTCACGGCCGCGGCGCGGTCGATCGGGCTCGATGCCGATCGGTTCGAGCAGTGCCTCGAGAGGGCCGACTACGCGTCGGAGGTGGCAGCCGACCTGCGTGAAGCCGAGAAGTTCTACATCTTCGGCACACCGACCTTCTTCATCAATGGCCAGCGCCTCGAGGGCGCTCAACCGCCCGAGGCATTCGCAACTGTCATCGACTCGATCCTCTCCGGGCCATGAGGCTGACGCTCATTTCGTGCAACGGACAGGAACGCCAAGAATGATCCGAAGCATCGCCGCGATCATCGGCACCGGACTGCTCGTCGTGGCTGCGGGCTGTCGTCGCGGTGGTGAGGAGCCCCCGATCGTGGTCGAAGCCGACACGACGCGTCCAGCCGGCGCCGATGACGCGGCTCTCTCCGATTCTTTGCCGCCGGTTGCCGAACCCGAGGTGATCGTGATCGAGGAGCGCGAAGTCGCGCCCCCCGAGGCGCAGCCGGACCCCTTGGGGTCACCTTCGGAAACGGGGGGCCTTCAAGAGCGCGTCGGGATCTCACCGCCTCCTGAACTCGAGGAGCCCGATGCCGAGACGGATGAGGCGCCGGACCGCTTCGTGCTCGAAGCGGGAACTCGCCTGGCCCTCGAGCTCAGGACCCCCCTTCATTCGGCGACGATTCGGGTTGGCGACCGATTCGCTGCCCGGACGATGCGCTCCGTTACGATCGAGGGGCACACGGCCCTCGAGCCCGGCGCTCTCGTCGAGGGTCGCGTCGCCGGTGTGACTCGAGCCGACGATGACCAGGCCGGTCGGATCGAGCTCGACTTCCGAGCGCTGGTTCTCCCGAGTGGTGCGCGGCTTCCGCTCGACGCCGAGATCGCCTCGATCGCGGGCCGACCCGCCGACACCAGCGGCGGGCCCCAGCCTGGGCAGGTAATCGGCGGCGCCGCCGGCGGGGCGGGTGTCGGCGGGGTCTTGGGAGGCAGGAAGGGAGCAGTGATCGGGGCGGTCGTTGGCGCCCTCGGCGGCGTACTGATGGCCGGCGCGAGCGACCACGAGGTTGTGGTTCCCTCCGGCACGCCTATCGACATCACCCTGCGCGAGTCCATCGAGGTTCCCGCGCCCTAGTCCGCGTCCCGTCCGGCTCTGGGGGTCAGGAGGTTATGGGCGTGCGGAGAACGCCCCTCGGAGGCGCCACCTTCCCGATCGGAAGTTCGCCTCTCAGGTGGCCGAACCTTCCATCTTGACTCGCACCCCGTTTTAACGCCTCCGAGGAGCATTCTCCCCACGCCCATCGCACACCAGATCCGCGGAGTCGCGGGAGCACGGGAAAGGGCGCTGGCACGGGGATGAGCGGGGCTTGGGACGGGCGTGGGCGAGGCGCAGGCAGTGGATCGCGGGGCGCTTGTGAGCCGCGGCGCTCGGGAGGATGGATCCCGGCGACGTTAAAACCGGATATGGTCGCAGAATCGGAGCGCTCGGTAGAACGGACTGCTGCGCGGGCCGTCTTCAAAGGTGGCGTCGCCGAGATCCATCCTCCCGAGCGCCGAGACCTGCTAGTACCCCGCCGCGTAGCCTCCGCCCCGCAGGTCACTCCGCGCGAACAGGAACCCCGAAGCGCGATCCACCTCGATCCCCTCGACCCTTCCCGAGTAACCGCCGCGGATCCCAACCTCGTGACCCATCGCGGTCAGCCGATCCACGGTGTCCTGAGAGAACCCGAACGGCTCTACCCGCACGACGTCGGGCAGGTGCTGGTGGTGAAGTCGCTTGGCATCGACCGCCTCGGCCATCGTCATCCCGTAATCGAGCAGGTGGATGAGGACCTGCGCCACGGTCGTGATGATGGTGGGGCCACCGGGCGTACCGACCACATACCGGAGCTCTCCGTCCACCTCGACGATCGTCGGCGTCATCGCCGAGAGCATCCGCTTGCCCGGCTCAATCGCGTTCGCCTCTCCCTGAACCAGGCCGTACTGGTTGGGAACGCCCGGGGCGATCGTGAAGTCGTCCATCTCGTCGTTGAGGAGGAAGCCGGCGGCCATCACGCGATTTCCGAACCCGTCGTTGAGCGTCGTGGTCGAGGCGACGGCGTTGCCTTGGTCGTCGACGATCGAGAAGTGGGTAGTCTGATCACCACCCCCCGGCGCCGGCGCAGCTCCAAAAGCGACCTCGGCCGAAGGCGTCGCGCGCAGGGTGTCGATCGTGGCGGCTAGCCGTTCCGCGAAGAGGTCGGTCCGGATCGAGTCGGGAATCGTTGCGAAATCGGGATCTCCCATGAGCGCGTTCCGGACCGCGAACGCCCGCCGCATCGACTCCACGATCCGGTGTACGCTGGCCGCCGAGTGGAACGGATAGGCCTTCATGTCGAACGTCTCGATCTGGTCGAGAATAAGCTTCATCGTGAGGCCCCCCGAGGAGGGGGGAGCCATCGCGTGGATCGTGTGACCGCGGTACTCGAAGGTGACGGGCGCGCGCTCCACCGCCTCGTAGCTCGCCAGGTCTTCGCGGGTGATGATGCCGCCCGCGACGCGGGTGGCGCGCACGATCGAATCGGCGATCTCGCCCCGGTAGAAAACGTCGGGTCCGCCCTCGGCGACGAGCCGAAGCGTGCGCGCGAGCTGGGTCTGGCGCAGGGTGTCGCCGGTCTCGAGGGTCCGGCCACCGGGGAAGAAGACCTCGCGCGCGGCGGGATCGCGCGCGAGCCGCTCCCGGTCCCCCCGGATTGCCCCCGCCAGCGTCGGGTCGATGGCGAAGCCGCGCTCGGCGAGCTCGACCGCCGGCTGGATCAGGTCCTTCCACGGCAGCGTCCCATGCTTCCGGTGGACAAGCCACATCCCGGCGACCGATCCGGGCACCCCGGCCGCCAGGCCCCCCACGACCGAAAGGGAGTCGACGACCTCGCCATTCCGGACGTACATGTCGCGCGTCGCGCCGAGGGGCGCCTTCTCGCGGTAGTCGTAGGAGAAGACGCGGCCCTGAGCGTCGCGGAAGACGAGGAAGCCGCCGCCACCGAGATTCCCGGCGGAGGGGTGCGTGACGGCGAGCGCGAAGTGGGTGGCGATCGCTGCATCGACGGCGCTGCCGCCGCGTCGGATCACCTCGAGACCCGCCTCGGAGGCGTTGCGCTCCGCGGAGACGACCATGGCGTGCCCCGCGTACGCCGGCGACCACCAGCGAGGCTGCTGCGCCGCTGCGGGCGCGGCCGTCGCGAGGAGGAGGAGCGCGAGGCGGTAGCGGATCATGCGAGGTCAATATCGAGACGCCACGGGCGGCGGGCAAACGAACGCTCGTTGCGACTCCAGATGGTGGATGCGACGCCGGGCTCGCGACGCGGGTGGTATATTTGTCCGGTGCTTCTCGCGCGCGGTCTTCCCCGCTTCCTCCTGGCCTCCGCCCTTCTAGCCGCTCTCGGTTCGGCGCCGGCGCAGACCGACACGCGCGCCGGGGGGGCCGTCGTCCACCGGCTGGTCCTCGACGGGGCGATCTCCCCCGCTTCCTCGGAGCTCATCGGCGACGCGATCGACGACGCCGCCGAAGCGCGCGCCCAGGCGCTCGTAATCGAGCTCGATACGCCAGGCGGTCTCGTCGAATCGACCCGCGACATCATCCAGGAGATCCTGGCGAGCCCCGTCCCGATCGTCGTATGGGTGGCGCCGGGCGGCGCGCGCGCCGGATCGGCGGGGGTCTTCGTCACACTCGCGGCCCACGTGGCCGCCATGGCGCCGGGCACCAACATCGGAGCAGCGACCCCGATTCAGCTCGGGGGCGATACTCCGATGCCGGGCGGACCCGCTCCCGCCGATTCCGCCGCCCAGGAGGCCAAAGGAGACAACGCGCTCGACCAGAAGATCCTCAACGACACGGTCGCCTTCATCCGCACCATCGCCGAAAAGCGCGGGCGCAACGCCGACTGGGCGGTCCGAGCGGTCACCGAAGCGGCCTCGATCACCGAGAACCAGGCGCTCGAGCTCGACGTGATCGATCTAATCGCGCCGACGATCGAAGTCCTGCTCGATCGGATCGACGGAATGGAGGTCGAGGTCATCGACCGCACCGTGACGCTCGCCACCGCCGAGGCCGAGGTTCGCACGATCGACCCCGGCCTGCGCTTCAAGATCCTCGCGGCGATCGCCAATCCGAACATCGCATTCGTGCTCATGCTGATCGGCATCTATGGGATCTTCTTCGAGCTGATGAATCCCGGCGCGATCCTGCCCGGCGTGGTGGGAGGGATCTCGCTGATCCTCGCATTCTTCGCGCTCCAGGCCTTGCCGGTCAACTACGCGGGGGTGCTGCTGATCCTGCTCTCGCTCATCTTGTTCATCGCCGAGATCAAGGTCATCTCGCACGGCCTCCTGACCGTGGGCGGGGTTATCGCCTTCGTCCTGGGCGCCACGATGCTATTCGACAGCCCGGAGCCATTCTTCCGCGTGAGCTGGAGCGTCATCATCCCCGCCGCGGTCCTGACCGCCGGGTTCTTCGTCTTCGCGCTCGGCAAGGCGTACCGCACGTGGCGATCCAGACCGACGACCGGTCGCGAAGGCCTGGTGGGCGAGCGCGGGGTAGTGCGACGCCGTATCGATCCGCAAGGCCAGGTCGCGGTGCGCGGCGAGATCTGGGCGGCCCGCGCCGACGAGACGATCGAGCCGGGGGAGACGGTCGAGGTGGTAGAGGCCCAGGGCCTCGTGTTGCGGGTGCGCCGGAGCTGAGAACGCTCCTCGAGGCCGCGATCAATGGCGCGCGCGACCCGGGCGAGCACCCGTCCATTCCCGTCACCCCGGACCACATCGCGGCCGAGGCACGCGCGTCGGTGGACGCGGGCGCGGATGCCATCCACGTGCACGTGCGCGACGCGCAGGGCCGGGAGAGCCTCTCGCCCGGCGACGTGGCCCGAGTCCTCCTCGCGGTGCGCGCCGCATGCCCTGGAGCGCCTCTCGGAATCAGCTCGGGTCTCTGGATCGTCGACTCTCCAGCCCGGCGCGCCGAGCTCGCGGCGGCATGGGAGAGCCTGCCCGATTTCGCGTCGGTGAACTTCGACGAGCCGGGCGCCGCGGATCTGGCGCGGCTTCTCCTCTCCCGCGGGATCGGGGTCGAGGCCGGGATCGCGAGTCGGGAGGCGGCGCTCGAGTTTTCGCGAAGCCGGCTCGCGCCCAAGTGCCTTCGCGTCCTCCTCGAGCCCCAGGAGCAGGATCTTTCCGATGCACTGAGTCACGTCTCCGAGATCGAAGCCGCCCTCGACCGGAGGGGAGTGACGTGCCCCCGGATCCTCCACGGCGTCGACGCGACGGCGTGGCCGCTCCTGCGTGAAGCCTCGCGTCGTGGCTATCCGACGCGGATCGGGCTCGAAGACACGCTGACGTTGCCGGACGGGTCCTCGGCGCAAGGCAACGCGGATCTGATCCTGCTGGCCCGGCGGCTCCTCGATGAGGACGACGCCACACCCTCGGTCAAGTCCGGGTTGCGACGGGATTATCTCGCGCGTCGACGCGCGATGGACGCTGCCGCCCGGACGGCGCTCAGTGAAAGGATAGCCGCGCGGCTCTTCGAGCTCGAGCCATACCGCGAGGCGCGCGTCGTCCACCTCTACGTCGGCGCCGTCGACGGCGAGGTCGAGACGCGCGCGATCGCGCTCGACGCCCTCCAGCAGGGGAAGCGCATAGCCTGCCCGCGCGTCGTGAGGTCGCCGGCGCGGCTCGAACACTACGAGATCCGGTCGCTGGCGGAGCTCGTCGAGAGCCCGCGCGGCCTCTGGGAGCCTGATCCGGCGCGCGCGCGCCCGATCGCGCCCTCGGCGATCGACGTGGTCCTGGTCCCCGGAATCGCGTTCGACCGGCAGGGCCATCGCATCGGTTTCGGCGCCGGCTATTACGACCGCTTCCTTGCTGCCGTCGCGGCACCCAAGGTCGGGCTGGCCTACTCCTTGCAGATCGTGGAGGGGGTACCGCACTCTCCCCGAGACGTGCCTGTAGACTGGATCGTGACCGAAGCGGAGACGATCCCTTGCCGGGCGAACCGCGAGGGTGCCGATGGAGAGGCCGAAGCATCGGAGGCCCGGCGTTGAGCGCGATCGTCTGTCGTCAACTCACCAAATCGTATGGCGCCTTCCCGGTGTTGAAGGGGATCGACCTCGAGGTCGAACGAGGCGAGATGTTCGGCTTCCTGGGGCCCAACGGCGCCGGCAAGACGACGACCATCAAGATCCTCACCGGACTTCTTCTTCCTTCGGGTGGCCAGGTCGAGGTTGCGGGATGGGACGTCGTCGAAGATCCCTTTGAGGTCAAACGGCGGGTCGGCTACGTGCCCGACCGCGCCTATCTCTATGACAAGCTGACCGGAGGCGAGTTTCTCGAGTTCGTCGGCCACCTCTATGGCCTCGCCCCCGGCCATGCGACTCGCGAAGCCGGTCCCTACCTCGAGATGTTCGATCTCAGCGGTTGGGCCGACGAGCTGATCGAGGCGTACAGCCATGGCATGCGACAGAAGCTCGCCGTGACCGCCGCGCTGCTTCATCGCCCCGAGGTACTGGTCATCGACGAGCCCATGGTGGGGCTCGATCCGCGTAGCGCGCGGCGCGTGAAAACGCTGCTCAAGAGGCTGGTCGATAACGGCACCACCGTGTTCCTTTCCACGCACACACTCGAGGTGGCCGAGGCCCTGTGCACGCGCGTGGCGATCCTTCAGCAGGGGAGGATCCTCGCACTCGGTACGATCGACGAGCTGCGGCGCCAGGCGATGCACGACGACGGCTCGCTGGAATCGATCTTCCTCCGGCTCACTGAAGAAGAGCCGGTGGCGTGACGCTCTTCTTTCCGCGGATAGCTGCGCTGCGGCGCGATCGGCGGGAAGCGGGTTGGCGACGCATGGCGGTACTTGCGGCGCTCGGGACGCTGTTCTGGGTAAGCGCCTACTTCGTGACGGTCCGGGTCCTAGCGCACTTCGCCACCGTCGATCCCGATCTGGGTAGGATCCTCGCCGCCAAGCTGCTGGCTCTTCTGTTCCTGCTCCTTCTCACATTCCTCGCATTCTCCGCTCTGATCTCGGCGATCTCTCAGTGCTTCCTCGCGCGCGACCTGCCGCTTTGGGTAGCGGCGCCCGTTCCGCTACGACGGCTCTTCAAGTTCAAGCTCGTCGAAATCTCGGTGTTCGCCTCGTGGACCGCGATCTTCCTCGCGCTGCCGGTCTTCGTCGCCTACGGGACGGTGTTCGACGCGGGAATCGAATACTACGCGGCGCTGGCCCTGGTACTGGGGCCGTGCGTGGCGATCGCCGCTTCCCTGGGGATCCTCTTCGCGATCGCGCTCGTCAACCTGTTCCCGGCACGCAAGGCGCGCGACCTCCTCTCACTCATTGCGATCGTGTTCATGGTGGGCGTCGTGATGCTGCTCAGGGTGATGCGACCGGAGCGGTTCGTTCGACCCGAGGACTTCGGTACGTGGGCCGAATACCTGGTCTCACTGTCCAACCCGACGCTGCCGTGGCTGCCGTCGTACTGGGGCGCACGCGTACTGGGCGAGGTGCTCGGGATCTATCAGGTGACTCAGTGGTCGGCGGTCTGGTACTACGGTGGGCTGCTGGCCTTCGTGTCGCTGTTGACGATGGTCATCGCGGCGCTGGTGTTCCGGCAGGGGTTCGAAAGCGGCTGGTCGCGCGCGCAGGAGGCGCGCCAGGTCCGCCTGACGCGCAACCGATGGTGGAAGGGGATCGTCGGCTACATCGGACGACCGTTCCCGCGACGCGTCCGGGCGATCATGATCAAGGACGCGGCCACATTCTTCCGTGATCCCAGCCAGTGGTCGCAGCTGGTGTTGCTGCTCGCCGTGATCACGGTCTACCTCTACAACTTTCACGTCCTGCCGCTCGATCCCGCAAGGGGGACGAGCTACTTCCTGCGGAATCTGCTGGCCTTCCTGAACGTGGGACTGGTGGGCCTGGTGGTGACGGCCCTGGCCGCGCGATTCGTCCTGCCGGGGGTGAGCCTCGAGGGCGGGACGATGTGGCTTCTCAGGACCAGTCCGATGACGGTCCGGGAGCTCCTCTGGGCGAAGTTCTGGGGGGGATTTCTGCCGTTGGTGGCGGTTGCGGAACTATTGGTGGTCGTTTCGAATACTCTATTACATACGACGCCCCTGCTCGGAGTCCTTTCGGTGGCAGCGGTGTTCTGCCTGAGCGGGGCGATCGCCGGATTGGCGGTCGGCCTGGGGGCAGCGCACCCGCGCTTCGATGCTGCGGACGGGACTCAGATTGCAGCGGGATACGCCGGATTCTTGTTTATGGTGCTGAGCGCGCTGTTGGTCCTGTTCTCGGTGACCGTGCTGGCCTGGCCGGTGTACCACTCCTTCAGGGCCGCCTGGCTCGGCTGGGGCATGGGCGCGCGGGAATGGGGCGGCATGGCGGGAGGGCTTCTGGCGGTTGCGGGAATTTCGACGATCGCGCTCTTCGGCTCGATGCGAACGGGTTGCGAAAGGATGGAGCTAAGCGAAGACTAGGGGCCCCGTGCGGAACCGATTCTCGACACTCTCGATTGCGGCGCTGGCAGTCAGTGCCGCATGGACCGGCTCGCTCGCCGCGCAGACGGAAGCGGTCGAACCCGCCAGGGGACGAGCACTCGCGTCGCCCGAAGCGATCGGCCGACTCATCGACCCGATCGTGGGACGTGCGCGTGGGGGCGAAGTGGGCGTCGCCGTCTTCTCGGTCGACCGTCAGATCCCGCTCTACCTCAACGATGCCGACGATCCGCTGCTGCCGGCGTCGAACATGAAGCTCTACACGACCGCCTCAGCGCTCGACCGGCTGGGACCGGACTTCCAGTACACCACCTCGCTCTACGCCGACGGGACCGTTCTTCCCAACGGCACGCTCACTGGGGACTTGATCCTCGTCGGGCGCGGCGACCCCGCGATCTCGGGCCGCTTCTACGGGGACAGCACCACCTACGTTTTCGATCGCATGGCGCAGGGTCTGCGCGAAAAGGGGATCCGCCGCGTAACGGGCCGTTTGATCGGCGACACGTCGTACTTCGACGACCGGCTTGTGGGACCGGGCTGGGAGAGTGGAAACCTCCTGTGGTGGTACGGCGCGAGGGCCAGCGCGCTGGCGTTCAACGACAACGTAGTGACGGTCGAGGTCCGACCCGGGTCGTACGCCGGAGCGCCTGCCGAGGTCCTGTTCCATCCCCACACCGACGATCTGGTCGTAGACAACCGAGTAGTGACGGCGGGACGGCGGGGCGGACGCTCGGTCGGGATTCGGCGCCGGCCCGAGATCGGTGGTTACGAGATCTGGGGACGGGTGGCGCTCGGCGGGCCACCGGTGCGTCACGTGGTGGCGGTCGACAATCCGCCGGCGTTCGTCCTCTCCGTTTTGCGCGACCGGCTCGAACGCGCGGGGATCCAGGTGGCGGGCGAAGACCAGGTGGTGTGGCAGCGCGGCCAGCTCACGCGCCGCCGATGGACCTTGCTCGTGAGCCACACGAGCCCCCGCATGATCGATCTGGTTCGGGTGGTGAACAAGAGCAGCCAAAACTTCTTCGCCGAGCAGATCCTGAAGACGCTGGGCGCCGTGTTCCACAGCGAAGGATCGTTCCAGGGCGGGGCGAAAGTGGTGCATGCGACGCTGCAGGGATTGGGCGTGTCGTCGCGGAGCCTCGTCGTCACGGACGGCTCGGGCCTCAGTCGCTGGAACCTCGTGACGGCGCGTACGACCGCCGAGCTTCTGGTCGCGATGCGCTACCATCCCTATTTCGGCGAGTACTACGCCTCACTCCTGATCGCCGGTTACGACGGGGACCCGCGCCGGCTCGATGCTCCAGAGGCGTTGGGGAACGTACACAGCAAGACCGGCACGCTGCGCGGGGTCTCGGCGCTCTCCGGATACGTCACGACGAGCGACGGTGAGCTGGTCGCGTTCAGCGTAATCTCCAACGGGTTGGGGAAGGGCTCGGCGATCGCCGTCGAGGATGCGGTGGCGGAGCGGCTCGCGCGCTTCTCGTCGTGGTCGGTGCCGCTGCTCGAGAGCTCGGTTACGGGAAGGTAACGGTCCGGCCAGCTCCGACTTTGCAGCTTTCGTGCGAGCCGGCGAAACTCGGGGCATGGTCTCCTCGGTCATCGTCTCCACCTACAACAGCCCCGACGCCCTGGAGGCCGTTCTGCTCGCCCTCACCGAGCAGGGCCGGTCCGACTTCGAGGTCATCGTCGCCGATGACGGATCGACGGGCGATACCGCGACGATGGCGGAGTGCCTCCGGAGCCGGCTGGATTATCCCTTCAAGCTCGTCCGGCAGGAGCATCGGGGATTTCGCGCTGCGCGCGCCCGCAATCTGGCCGCTCTTCAAGCGGCGGGCGATTATCTGATCTTCCTCGACGGCGACTGCCTCCCCTTTCCGGATTTCATCGAGGCCCACGCGCGACTGGCGGGAACCCGCGACGTTCCTTTCCGGGAACCGGATCTTCCTGAGCCAGGGCTTCACCGAACGCGTCTTGCGGGAAGGCCTCGCGGTGACCCGATGGTCCAAACGCGCATGGGTGGCGGCACGCCTGCGGGGCGACGTCAACCGCATTTCCCCCTTGCTCCGACTCCGGCTCGGACCGCTTCGTTTCGTGAGACGGCGCCGTTGGCGGGGGGCGAAGACCTGTAACCTGGGCATGTGGCGGAGCGATTTCTTCGAAGTGGACGGATTCGATGAGTCCTACAAGGGCTGGGGGCACGAGGACGCGGATCTGGTCGCCCGACTGATCCACGCCGGCATCCATCGTAAGGACGCGCGGTTCGCGATTCCGGTCCTTCACCTGTGGCATCCGCAGGTGGATCGAGCGGGCTTGGAAGAGAACGTACGACGTCTAGAGAACGTCTTGGAAAGCGGCGCGGTCAGGGCACGCCTGGGCATCTCCCACCATCAGGTGGAAGCACCCTGACTGGCGGTGCACGTCGTTCAATACATGCCCGCGGTCGTGCCCCCGGTCGGCTACGGTGGCACCGAGCGCGACGTCTACTGGCTGGCACGCGAGCTCTTGCGCAGGGGTCACCGGGTCACGGTTCTCGCGGATGGCCGGAGCACGATCGCCGCGCGGATTCCCGGGGTGAGCCTCGTGCCCGTCGCTTCGAGCGACGTGGATTATCGTCTGCTCCTGCCCCGAGACGCCGACGTCGTTCACCTTCACCACATTCCCCGCATGGGCACGCCCGATCTCCCGTACATGGTGACGGAACACGGCAATCGCCGGCGCTTTCGTCGATATCCGCCGAACACCGTATTTGTCAGCAAGAGCCATGCAAGAAATCACAACGCACCCCTGTATGTCTACCTCGGGGTTCCCAAGAACGAATATCGCCCTCGCCCGGCGGCAAAGCGGCCCTACATGCTCTTCATGGCGAAGCTGGATTGGAAGAAAAAGAATGCCAAGACAGCCATCGATCTGAGCTTCGACGCCGACTGCCCGCTGATTCTGGCGGGGGGCAAGCTCGAGCCGTGGAAGTTCCGTCAGTTCCGGCGGATCGGCGGAATGTGGATCCTGCGAGCCCCCTTCAAGCGCGGCCTCTTGACCGACGTGGGCATCGTCGCGGGAGCCACCAAACTCAAGTACATGCAGGAAGCACGATTGCTCTTCTATCTGGCCAACTGGCAGGAGCCAGGCGCCTTGGCCGTTCTCGAGACCTTATCGTCCGGGACGCCCATTCTCGCATCGCCGAATGGCGTGTTTCCGGAATACATCGAGCAAGGCAGGAACGGCTTCATCGTCTGGGATTACGCGAGTGCCCTCGAGACGCTGCGGAACGTGATGGAAATGGACATCGGCGAGATGTCTCGGATGGCCGAATATTGCCATGCCACGGCTTTATCGATCGAAGATACGACCACCCACTATCTCGCCCTCTATGAGCGGGTCATCCGTGAGACCTACCTGTATCCTCCGGAGATGGCGCGAGAGATTCGCTTCATGCGGCCCCCTTACGTGACGATCCGACGCTGAGTGCGCCGAGGAGTGCCAGGCGCGCGGTCTAGTCGCTCCGGTGGCGGGCCTGGTAGGCGACGACCGCCAGGGCGGCGGCGATGACGATCGATCCGAGCACGATCTTGGCGGGGGTGGTGAGCGGAAGCTGGAAATGGAGGCTCGACCGGTGGCGGCTGGTCCGCTGCGAAGGCTCGCGCGAGGCATCCACGTGGTCGGCGGCGAAGCCCTCGAGGTTGCGGCGAATCGCGCGGCGGAGCTTACGCGCGGCAGCCGCCTCGGAGGGGCCATACGCCACGTAGCCGGGCAAGGCCGGCGACGTCGCCACGAAGGTGCCATCCTCCTCGCGCTCGAGCACCATCTGGTACTCGGGATCGTCGAGTTCGGGGCGCGATTTAAGAAAATCGAACACCTCGAAAAAATACTCTCGCGATCTCATCGGGCCAAGGGAAACCTCATATCAGGCTTGGGGTAACATGTGGAGAGTAGGGCCTTGGCAGAATCCACGGCCGGCCCCCAGATTGTACCCATGGACCGGACTCCTCACCGCTGCGCCGTCGCGCGCTTCCGTACGATCGGGATCGCTTCGCTCCTCACCGCTCTGGCCGCAGGCCCGACCTGGGCGCAGGCGTTTCCGCCGAAGGCCGCCGACGCGGTGCGGGAGTTCGATCCGGAGCTGATGTTCCCGAGCGAGGGAGGAATCGCCCACATCGCCGACTTCGATGGCGACGAACGCGAGGACGTGGCGGCGGTGCTCACGGCCCGCAACCGTCGCGCCCTCGTCGTCTTCCGCGCGACTCGAGAGGGGTACGAGGCGCATCCGCTCTACGCGTCTCTGCCCGCCGGTGATCTCGCACTGCGCCTCGTGCCGGCCGGCCGTCACCGGGTGCTCGATCCTCAAGGCATGATCGAGCACGAGAACCCCGCTATCGAGCTCGTATTCCCCGGTCGCTCGAGTGCGCTCTACGTCTGGCGCGACGGGCGCTTCCGCGTCTTCGAGCTCGAGCGGCGTTAGGTGGTCCCACGGCGCGCCTTGCGCCGCCCGGGAGTTGCCGCCCGAATCAAAGCTTCCCCTGGCAGGCCTGGATTGAGATCGAGCGCGCGCAGAAGACGCCGCTGGACCTCGCGTGTCGTGGATTCCGGATCGTCGTCTCCGAGCGGCACCTGTCCGCCCGCCATCTTGCCGTGGCCACCCGCGTTCCCCAGATCGCCCACCACGCGCGCGATCAGCTGACCGGCGTCCTGTTGGTCGCTGCGGGTCCTCAGGCTCACGTAGAGTCGTCCTTTGTGGCGACCCATGACGAGCGCGCAATCGGCTCGCTCCAGCGGGCTGAAGAAGTCCGCGAGCTCGGCCACGAGATCGGGGTCCGCGACTTCGCCGAGATCGGAGATCAGGACACCATCGTAGAGCCGCACGCGCTCGAGCGCCGTGTGGAAAGCCTCGAAGTAAGGCTGCGGGATACGCGGGTTCTCGATTCGCGCCAGCAACATGAGGTCGGCGCGCGGGAAGATCTCGAGGTAGGCCGAGAGGTCGGCCTCACTCGCTTCACGCTCGAGCTCACGAGTGTCGGACTTGATCCCGATGAGAAGCGCTGTGGCGAGCTTCGTCGAGAGATCGAGGCCCGCGGCGCGCAGGTAATAGTACATCAAGGTCGAGGTCGCACCGTATTCGGTTCGCACGTCCGCGAAGGCGAGCTTTGTGGTTGCTGGATTGAGCGGATGGTGATCGATCGCGATCGCGACCGGAAGGTCGTCCGGCAGCGAGTGGTTGCCGGTTTGCGGCTGGGCGTCGATCAGACAGTGGGTTCCGTACTCCTCGAACCGGACCCGCGACAGCGGATAGAGCCGAACGCCCAACAGGTTTACCATCGCTCGATTCATCGAGCGGCCGATCGTCCCGCCGTAGGCGATGATCGGCTCGGTGTCCAGCCGTTTCGCGAGGAGGACCTGGAGCGCGTAGGCGCTCGCGATCGAGTCAGGGTCGGGCTGGTCGTGGGTGTAGATCGCGATCGGCCTGGAGGAATCGACCGTGGCGAGGAGCTTGGGCAGAAGCTTCTGCGCCTCGCTGGCGGCCTCGGCGGGAGTCGCCCGGCGGACGGCGGCGGTATCGCGCTTCACCATGATCGCCGATCAGCCGATCGCAGCGATGACCTGCCGCGCGATCTCGCGGAAGCGCTGGGCGATCGGCGAGTCGGGCAGGGAGCGGACGATCGGCACGCCGAGGTCACCGCTCGGCGTGATCTCGGAGTCGAGCGGGATCGTGCCGAGGAAGGGAACCTGGAATCGCTCCGCGGTCGCGCGGCCGCCGCCCTGTGAGAAGATCGCGTGCTCGGCGCCGCAATCGGGGCACACGAACGTACCCATGTTCTCGACAATTCCAAGGATGCGCGCCCCCACCTTGTCGAACATGCGGAGTCCTTTCTTTGCGTCGATCAGCGCGATCTCCTGGGGTGTCGTCACAATGACCGCTCCGTCGATGGGGACCGACTGGGTCAGGGTCAGATGCGCATCGCCGGTTCCGGGTGGCATGTCGACCACCAGAACGTCGAGCTCGCCCCAGTCCACCTCGCGCAGGAATTGCGTCACCGCCGAGTGGACCATGGGCCCGCGCCAGACCAACGGAGTGTCCTCCTCGACCATGAAGCCGAGCGACATGAGACGAAGACCCTCGCTCTCGAGTGGCTGGATGCGCTTTTCGATCGCCTTGGGCTGAGCCCCTTTGAGGCCCAGCATGGTGGGGATCGAAGGGCCGTAGATGTCGGCGTCGAGCAGGCCCACCGTGTATCCTTCGTCCGCGATCGCCAGCGCGAGATTGACCGCTACCGTGGACTTGCCGACGCCACCCTTGCCGCTCGCGACCGCCACAACGTGGCGCACGCCGGGGATCGGCTGCTGCGGCGCAGGCCGTTTGAGCGGGCCTCCCGCCGCGCCGGACTGCTCCTGGAGGCCGATTGAAACGCGATCGACGCCGTCGAGGGCCTCGAGATTCTGCCGAATCTCCTTGATTACCTTTTCGGACAGCGGCCGCTGGGGGTCGACGAGTACCTTGAAAGCGACCTCCCCGTCGAGGATCTTGAGCTCCTTGATGCGCCCGAGGGAGATCAGGTCCTTGTTGCTCTCGGGATCTCGAACCTGGCGGATGGCGCGAATGACGTCGCGTTCCTGGACGGGAGACAACGGACCTCTCGAGAAGGGTTTTGTGGGGTGGATGAGGTGAATATAGCGGCGGTCCTCGCTTGCGCCCTCGCACTGTGCGCGACACCGGCGGCGGCGCAAGTCCCGGCTCAGACTACGTCTCGGGGCACAGCTCCGGTGATCCACTTCCACGTCGGTGCCGAGGAGCTCGTCGGATCTGCGTACCCATTGCGTTCTTCGGATCCGATCCAGCTCGCCGAGGACGTTCGGTGGGTCCAGCGGCGAGCCGACGACCTCCTGGACTGGTGGGAGCGCCAGGGACCGGTCTACCTCGCTCGCGCCGCGACGTACGCCGGGCTCCGCTGGCCTTATGCCGACATCGAGGTCTATCTGGTCCGCGCCTGGCCGGTGATCTCGATCGAGTACCCCCTGGTGTTGGCCCTGGGAGGGGTGGAGTCGGAAGGCGGGGTGGAGATGGAGGTTCCCGACGAGGAGGATCTCCATATCCTCCTCCTCGCCCACCAGCTGACCCACTACCTGCTCGACGACCCGACCTTTCTGCCCGAGCGGCAGCGCTCACCCGCGTACGAGCATCCGTTCATGTCGGAAGGAAATCTCGAGATCGAGGCGATGGTGAACTGGGTGACCTATGCCGTGCTCGAGGAGCTGTGGGGCAAACGTCGGCTCGAGCAGGCGACGGAACACGAGCTGTGGCGCGCCTACAACCCCAATCACGCGTACGTGACCGACGAACTCATGCCGCGCTGGCGGCTCGGACCCAACCGCACGCTCGAAGAGTGGCTCAGGACCAATCCGCCCGGCAGCGAGATCTTCCGCATTCACGACACCTACGCGATCGAGCGGGTCGAACCCGAGCCGACGCCCGAGACGGGACAGAACCTCTCCGGAACGCCGTACGGCATCGACCTCGGATCGACCTTCGACGGCGAGTTGTTCGTCGCCTTCGTGGATCGCGCCTCGCCCGCGGACCGGGCGGGGGTCCGACAGGGCGATGTCCTCGTCACGATCGAGGGACGCCCCGTGGGGCGCGACGTGGTCGAAGCCCAACGCCAGCTTGATGCCACCTGGCAGGACGACGGTGAGATCAACCTGAGCGTCGATAGAGGGGGGCGCGAAGTGTTCCTCACCGTCGGTCGGCGCTAGGCCGTCCCTTGCACCCCGCTTCCGGGTCCCTGGCGCGCGAGAGGTCCCCCAGTCTGCCCGGCACGATCGGGTTGCTCCTGGCGACTCTAATCGTGGCGGGAATTCTCGCGTTCGCCACGATCGCCCTGTTTCCCGCGTGGCCGTCGATCGTCCAGATGGCCCTCCCGACCGAGATCGCGCTCTTCGGGGCGGTAGCCTACTCGGTCTCGCGCACGCGGCTTCCCTGGAGACAGGCGCTGGGCTTGCGTCCGATCGAGCGCGTCACGCTGGCCCCGCTCCTTCTCATCATCATCGGCGCCGTCACCGTGTTCAGCGAGCTCTACCTGATCATCCAGCGGATCATCCCGGTGCCGGCGGAGTTCGAGGAGATGCTGCGCGATCTCATGCAAATCTCCGGGACCGTCGACCTCGTGGCGACGATCACGATCGCGGTCATCCTCGCGCCGACGCTCGAAGAGGCGCTCTTCCGCGGGGTGTTGCTCCAGGGCCTCACGCGCCGGCGCGGGCCAGGAGCGGCTGCGGTCTGGACCGCGATTTTCTTCGCGCTCTACCACGTCTACAATCCATGGCAGATCGTGCCGACGTTCTTCCTGGGATTGGTCCTGGCCTGGGTCGTCCTGACCACCCGCACGCTGCTTTCCGGCATCCTCGTCCACGGGGCGTTCAACGCGCTGTCGCTAGCGCTGTTCGCCGCTCCCGTGACAGAGCGCGAGCCGTCCGCCGAGGCGGTGCCCTGGGTGGTAGCGGCGATCTTTGGGATCCTCCTCGTGGGGAGCGTGGCGTTCCTGATCGGCATGGCGTGGATCGAGAGTGTGACGGGCGGGGGTCGGTTCGCCGAGAGCGGCGATCGGTCTGATTCGGGCGACCCGCCCGAGTCGGAAAGAGCCGATTCGGCTCCGCGCTATACGGACGAGGAAGCACCCCCCGCCGGACCGTTTCGCGCGCGCGGATAGCGCGCCCGCGCCAGCTCGACCACCTCGACGACGTCCCCCACCGTGATCCGGGACAGCCTCTCGTCACGGTAACCCAGCCTGGCGGGGTGCCATCCCTCGCCGGGGTCGTGCCAGGCATCGGCTACGAGATCGAGGAACCGGTGGCCAGGCCCGACACGCGCTGGGTCGGTATAGCCATAGAGGCCGATCGCGGGGGCGCCCAGCGCGACCGCGACATGGTAGGGACCCGTGTCGGGGCTCACGACGAGCGCGGCTCCGTCGAGAATCCACAGGAGGCGCGGGAGGTCGTCACCGCGCGCGTCGAGGACGGGACAACGGGCCAGGCGGACGACCTCGTGGGCGCGCTCGCGCTCGGCGGGGGCGTCGCTGCCCGCGATCACGACTTCGTAGCCGAAATCGGCGTGGAGAGCCTCCGCGAGGCCGGCCCAACGGTCGGCCGGCCATTCCTTTTTTCGCTTCGACGTCCCTACGACCAGGACGGCCACCGGCGCCTCGCGACGCTCATAGAACGCCGCCTGCGCGGCACGCTCCTCATCGGTCAACGGAAGGCTGCAGTCATAGCGTCGCGGCACGCCGAGATAGTCGGCGAACTCCAGGTACTGGTCGACGACGTGGGCGAAGGGTCGCGGCGGGATCCGCTCGCCTGTCGCCAGCCAGTTGAGCTCGCGCGCCCGACGGCGATCGAAGCCAACCTTGCGCGGTGCATCGAGGAACATGGTGATCAGGCTCGCCTTGGCGTAGACCTGAAGGTCTATCACGAGATCGAAGCGCTCGCCCCTCAACGCGTGGCGGAGGGCGCGGAACGCTCGCCAACCCTCGCCCCGCTCGAGGAGCCAAACGCGGTCGACCGCCGGATGTCGCCCAGCGATCGCCGCGGGGACGGGCTGAGCCACCCACTCGAAGCGGGCGTGCGGCGCGGCGGCCTTGAGAGAGGCGACGAGAGGGAAGGCGTGGACGATGTCGCCGATCGCCGACAGCAGCACGATGGCGACCCGTTGGCCGTCGAGCATCAGGTCATCCCGCGTCGGGGCCGACGACGGCAGTGAGGCCGCGTAGCCCCTCGTCCCACCCGGCGAGAAGCGCCGCGCGGTCGGCGTCGGTCCAGCCGATCCGACCCGCCGCCCGGGCTTTGGTCAGGGACCGCTCGAGCCGCGCGACGTTTTTTTTTTCGAGCTGGCTGCGCCACCGGGACGGACGCTGGCGCGGTCGAGGTCGAGCAGGAAGCCCTCCCAGCCGCTGTCGGGGAGCGGTCGGACGAAGAGGTTCCGATACTGGAGATCGGGGTGGTCGAGGCCGGCCCGGTGGGCGAGACCCATGGCCCGGCCGGCGGCGCGCAGGGCGGCGGTCCGGATCGGCGCCGGGTAGGCGCCGGGACGGAGCAGGGGCTCGAGGTCGTGGCCCGGCTCGAGCCACTCGACCGCGATCTCGGCGCGATACCCGATCCGCGCGGGTGCGGCAACCGCGGCCAGGACGCGGGGGGTCGGAACCCCCGCGGCGCGGAGCGCCTCGCTCGCCACCAGCTCGCGAAAGGGGCGCGTCCCGCGGTCGAGGTAGCGGTCGCCAAGCGGGCGCAGCCAGCCGCCGCGACGATAGCGTCGTACCGCCGCGCGCGCGGGCCCGAGCCGCGCCTCGTAGACCGCGCCGCGCCCTCGGGCGGCTGGGCGACCGTGGCTCGCGGCCCAGTCGTAGAGCGAGTCCGCCGAGGCGAGCGCATTCTCGACGGATTCGATCACGGGCTCCCAGGCGACGACGTCGCGGTCGCCGATCCGTATCCGGCGATAGCCGGGGGGGACGGAGCCAGGGCGGGTCACCGAAGTTGCGGGCCTGCCAGCCTCACGGGGTCGCCAGCCTCACGGAGCCGCGATCCTCACGGGGCCGCGCCCGAGACGAAGTCGTTGACCAGCCTGTCGATCGCCGCCGTGGCGGCAGCTCCGCCCGCTGTCCCGGTCTGGTTGACGATCACGCTGAAGGCGATCTCCCGACCCGCGAGCGTCGTCAGGTAGCCCGCGAGCGCGTAAACGTTCTCGATGAACCCCGTCTTGGCCCGCACGCGCCCGGCGCCGACGGTGTTGGCGAAGCGACTGCGGAGTGAGCCGGTCGAACCGGCGGCCACGGGCAGAGAGGCGAGGAACGTCGTGCCCCACGGGCGCCTGCGGGCCGCGGCGAGGAGCTCCACCAGGGCGCGCGGCGTCACGAGGTTCTCGGCGGCCAGGCCCGAGGCGTCGCGCAGCAGGAACGCGGTCGTGTCGACCCCGAGCGCGGCCAGCGCCGAGCGCTCCGCGCGGAAACCAGCCGGCCACGAGCCTTCGCCAGCGATCTCGCGACCGAGCGTTTTGAGGACCATCTCGGCATGCCAGTTCTGGCTCCGCTGATTCACCGTCTCGACCACGCGTTCGAGCGGCGGGGAGATCCACGCCGCGAGTGCGATCGTGTCGCCTGCGGCGACCGGCGAGCGCTCGGCCTCGGAGACGACCCGGACGGGGCCCTCGATCGTGATCCCGCGCTGGGCGAGAACCTCGCGGAACACCGTCCCTGCCCATCCGGCCGGGTCGATCACAGCGAAGTACTCGGTGCGTGGATCGGCGTCGAGCGGAAGGACGCCGTAGGCCTCGATCCGGTTCGTCCCCGGCACGCGGCGGAGGTCGAACGTTCGCGCGGCGCCCGGAGGGCCGGTCTCCGCGCGGTTCTCGAGGGTCCAGAACTCGCTTTCTGGCTGACCTTCGACGACCGGTCGCTCGCCGACGCGCGATCCGGGCCGCACCGCGAAATCGACGGCGTTGTCATTGAAGCCGAGCGCTCCGACCGGCGCCGCATACCACCAAAGAGTGTCGTACGATTCCCATTCGCCGCGCAGATAGTCGGTGTCCCAATGGCTCTCGTCGGCCAGGAGGGCACCGCTCACGCGACGCAAGCCGCGCGCAGCCAGCGAATCAGCGAGCGCTTCGAACACGGCGGTGATCGTCCCGGCGAAGCGGCCCGAGAGGTTGGGGTCGCCCCGGCCGTAGAGAACGAGGTCGCCACGCAGCGTCCCGTCGCGCCCGACGGGAGCGCTACCGTAGATGCTCGTGCGCCAGGTGTAGGCGGGACCGAGCCGCTCGAGAGCCACAGCCGTGACGACGAGCTTGAGGTTCGAGGCCGGGACGAAGTACCGGTCGGCGTCATAGAGCGCGACCCAGCGCCGGTCGGCCAGGTCGTAGACGGCCACGCCCCAGTGGGCACGCGCGAGCGGACCTTCCGCGACCCGCGCCAGCCAGACCGGCGGCCCCTCGTGAAGGGGGACCGATTGGGCGCGGAGCGGCCCATCGCCCACGAGGATCACGGCGGCGATCGCGAGCGGCGGCAGGAGCCCCCATCGCAGGGAAGCGTCACGGGTACCGAAGCGCACGGCGCGCAAAGATAGCTTAGCCCAGCCGGGCCCTCAGCGCATAGTAGAGGAAGGGGACGACGAGCTCGTGGTGCCCGGTCAGGTGGAACCCCTCGCCGCCTTCGAGCACTGGCCGGCCGATCACGTTCATCTCGGGGCGGTAGTGGCGCAGCATGTCGACGTTGACGGCGGTGAAGTCCTTGAGCGGCGGGTCGAGGTGGCGCGCCACGTTGAGTGCCTTGACGAACACCTCGGGCAGAACGACCGCCGAGCCCAGGTTGAGGACGATCCCACCCTCGTGGAGTCGGACGAGCGACGCCGCCAGGATGCGAAAATCACGATGGGAGGAAGCGCCGGCCGCCGCCCCATCGAACGCGGGATGCTGATGCGTGATCTCGGCGCCGATCGCGACGTGAACCGAGACCGGAACGTCGCAGGCATGCGCGCGAGCGAGGAGGCTCGCATCCGCGTGGGGCGCGGGGGGATCACGCTCGAGGAGCCAACGGCCGAGTGCCTCGCCGAGACCCAGCTCCTCCGCATCGCCGCGCGCCACGGCTTCGGCCATCCACCGGCCGGTCTCATCGGCCAGGCCAAAGGATCCGTCGGCCAGGCTCTCCGCCACGTCCTCCGACGTCTCACCGAAACATGCGATCTCGAAGTCGTGGATGGCGGTCGCCCCGTTGAAGGCCAGATGGGTGATCCACCCGCGGTCGCAGGCATCGATCAAGAAGGGGGAGCAGCCGGTCTTGACGACGTGCCCGCCGCACATGACCACGATGGCGCGTTCCTTTCGCGCCGCCTCGACCCAGCGATCGATCACCGAGCGAAACGATGCGGCCGCGAGCACGTCCGGGAGGGCCGCGATCAATGCTTCAACCGGAGGCGGCGGGTCGAGGACCTCGCCGAATTGAGCGACGGAGACCTTGTTCCGGCGGGCAGCGAAAGGGATCGGGCGCACCGCGGAGAGGTCCGCCGCGCGGTAGCGTGACGTCAAGGCGAAATCAGTTGGGCGTCGTTGATGAGCGAGTGATTCAGCGAGCGGAGTCTACCGGCTGACCTCGAGAGTAGTCAACGAGCTCAGCGGCGAACGATCCGATGCCGATCTTGCTCGAGATCTTGACCGGGACGCGCCGGGCGTCGGCCGTCACCCATACGCGGTTCTCGCCGCCCTTCTTGAAGATGCCGCGATCGGTCTTGACCTCGATGTCGACGACCCACGTGTCGAACGACCCCGCCGGCACCCTGATCCGCTCACGCTTGAGGACGCGAATGGTCACGGGGTTGTCCTCGGGATCGGCCTGGTTCTGCAGCAGGAACGTCTTGCCCGGCCCGACCGGCAGGGTCCGCATGTAGTAGATCATGGCCAGCTGGTCGACGGCGCGGGGGCTGGTGGGACTGGTGGCACCGTCGGAATAGATACGCAGATGGCGCTGCTGGTCGAAGCGGACGTCCCTCTCGCGAGTCTTGTCGTTCTCCGTGGACACTCGACGATAGCGGAGCGAATAGAGCCCCTCGGCGTCGAGCCACGATTCCTCGCTCGAGGCCAGCTCGTAGAGGACCGACACGGCGCGGTTGCTCTTGGCTTCGGACACCAGGTGGTAGGCGGAACGTCCCTGGTATGTCTCGAGGCCGGCGACACGGATCGTCAGCTGGCCGGCCGGGATGACCCCATAGCTCACGGCGTACTCCATCGACTCGCCGGGCAGAAACGGCGCCGGGGCGTGGCTCGTCTGACCCACGGCGGTCGCGGAGGCGGCGAAGAAAGCGAGAAATGCACCGAGACGCGGCATACAGGCTCTATATACTGCGCTGCGATTACTCATGTTCCGCATCTCCCCGGTCACGGCGCCGCGACGCGCTCGACTCGACCGGTCAGCGCGAGCTGACTGCGGATCGCCATCGTCCAGCGGTGGCGCGAAGGCCGTGAGCGCGTGTCCTCGCGATAGTCGACGGGGACTTCAACGATTGCGGGGTGGAAGCGCCCTAGCCTGAGGAGCAGCTCTACGTTGGCGGCGGCGTCCCGGGTCGTGATGAGGTTCTCTTGATAGGCGGACACCGCGCGTTTCAGCATCCCGATGCGATACGCGCGGTAGGTGGAACCGTAGTCGGTCACGTTGCGGAGCGGCATGACGGCGCGAAGCACCCCCTCTACCACACGGGTGGTCAAGCGCTTGGCTCGCGATACCCCGTGGACCTTGCTGTCGGGGTGTGTACGCGCCCCGATGACGATGTCGCTCCCCGCCTCAACCTGGTGCACCATGTCGGGAACCGCTGCCGGGGACCACGTGAAATCCGCTTCGAGAACGATCGCGACGTCGCGCTCGGGATACTGGGAGAGGCGTACAGCCTCGCGCACCAGCCGGTCCAGGGATGGGGCGAGGCCGCGGTTCTCGGCGTGGCGCAGAACCTTGACCGGTAGGAAACGGCGGTACTGCTCCGCCACATCGGACGTGGCATCCGTCGAGCCGTCGTCCAGCACGATCGCCAGGTAATCTCGCCGGACGTTCCGCATGACCTGCCGGATCTTGTAGAGGAGCAAACCCACCGTCGCTTCCTCGTTGTAGGCCGGAATCAGGAAGTACACCATGGCTCAAAAGATAGCCCGCCCCCAGGGGGGTGCGCCGGTCGGCCCTTTACGGCCCCGGGGGAACCCGTGACACCCGAGAGGGAACGATTTCGTATGCACGGGTAGGGCGAGACAACCCTGCGGCTGGTTTCATCGTCCAATCTCCCGACGGGTCGACGACGCGACGGTTGATAAAACCAGGACGGATCCTCATGATTCTGATCTTCTCGGTGGCGGGAGCGACGGCCTCGGCGGCGCACGCCGATTCGGGCCCGGCCGCCGGGGGGCTGCCCGTGCCTTCCCCCGGCGCCAACGCGGGTGTCATCGCACCGACGACCCCGCGTCCGGCCCGGCCGAAGCCTGCTCGCCCCGTTTTGCGTCGGGGCGGTCGGGCGCCGGCCTCGCCCCGTGTGCCCGTGCACATGGTCTGATCGATTGCCTCTGGGGTTCGGTCCGCGGAGATTCGCCAACCCTCCGCGGTGACCCGTCCGGGCCTCGAGGTGCGGCGGGGCTCCGCTTTTGCGGAGCCCCGACCCGCGTCGCCTTGAACGTTCCGCGGGGGATCGTCGTCGTCTGGATGCCCCTGCGGGCCTGCCCGCACGTCCTCTCATGAGTCCCGTCCCACGAGGTGATCCCCATGCATCGATTTCTCTGCGCGTGCATTCTGGCCATGACGGTGGCTGCGACCACCGCCCTGCCCGCGCTCGCTCAAGAGCCGGGGGCGCCGGCGGCCGTGCCCGCGGATCCGGCCGACGTGGAGTCGATCGACGCGATCCTGGTCGCACTCTATGACGTCATCTCCGGTCCCGCCGGCGAGCGCGACTGGGATCGTTTCCGCTCGCTCTTCGCAACCGGCGCGACGCTCGCCCCCGCGGCTCCCCGGGCGGACGGCACCATTGCGCTCCGGATCATGTCGGTCGAGGACTTCATCGGCGTTGCCGGCGAGTTCTTCAGCCGCGAACCCTTCTACGAGGTCGAGACCGGCCGGCATCTCGAGCAGTTCGGCAACGTCGCCAGCGCCATGAGCGGTTACGCCTCACGAAGAGCTCCCGACGAGGAACCCTTCAGCCGGGGGGTCAATGCGATCACGCTCCTGACCGATGGCAGCCGCTGGTACGTCCTGTCGATCGCCTGGGACGTCGACCGTGAAGGCAATCCGCTGCCGGAGGACCTGGCCGGCGGGCGCTGACGCCGTTCCAACCCTCTCCTCACCCAAGCCGTCCAACCATCGAGAGCACGGACCGACGGCGCGGAGGAACGAGCACTGGATAGCGATCGCACGCCGCCAGCGATCGAATCCTCCGACGCCGATGTTCGTCTCGCCGCGGGTGGTGATGTGCGGGCGTTCGAGCGCCTCTATCACGCCCACGTCCCCCGGATCCACAGCCTTGCCCGCCGAATGGTGGGGCAGGACGACGCGGACGATCTGACCCAGGAGGTTTTCGTGAAGGCGTGGGACAAGCTCGACACCTTTCGTGGTGACTCCGCCTTCGGAACGTGGCTCTACCGCCTGGGAATCAACCTCATGTCGACGTATCGCCAGGCGCGCAGTCGCCGGCCGACCTGGATCGCCGACGAGACGGAAGAGATCCCGGTCGCTTCCCGGATCGGGGAAGTCGACTGGAGCTCGATCGATATCGACGCGGCCATGGCCGCTTTGCCCGACGGCGCCCGGAAGGTGTTCGTCCTTCACGATGTGGAGGGGTATCGTCACGAGGAGATCGCGGAGATGCTGGGGATCCAGCCGGGCACCTCGAAGTCCCAGCTCCACCGCGCGCGCATGCTCCTGCGCGCGCAGTTGAGCCGATGAGGACCGAATGAACCCCGACGGAATGAACCCCGACCGAATGAACCCGACCGAATGAACCCCAGACACCCGACCGCTGTGCTCTCGGCCTGGGTCGACGGCGAGCTCTACGCCGCGGAGCGGGACGAGGTCGAATCGCATCTCAGAAGGTGCGCGGAGTGCGCGGCGCTGGCGGCCGACCTGCGCGCTCTCACGACGCGAGCCGCGTCGCTGGAGGACCGTCCGCCGGCTCACGACCTGTGGCCAGGGATCCGGGAGCGTCTGGCGGCCAGCCCTCGCGCACGGGTCGTGCCTCTCGATGCTGCGCGCCGCATCTCTTTGAGCTGGACCCAGCTCGCGGCCGCGGCGATCACCCTGATCGTCATCGCCGGGGGCAGCGTGTGGCTCGCGCTGTCGGGCCGCGAGATAATGCCGGGGACGGGCCCCTCGTCGGTCGCTGATCGCGGGACCGCCGGTTCCGGCTCCGCGGACGCCGTGCTGGCCGCTGACTTTGCCACCGAGTCGTACGACGCGGCGGTCGCCGATCTCGAGGAAGCGCTGGATGCGTCGCGGGACCAGCTCGACCCGGGAACGGTGGCTACGATCGAGCGCAACCTCGCGATCATCGACGCAGCGATCGCCGAGACCCGCACAGCGCTCGCGGCCGATCCGAACAGCGTCTATCTCAGCGCCCATCTCGCGGAGCAGATGCGCCGCAAGCTCGACATCCTTCGCGTCGCGACCACGACGGTCGGAAACGCGTCACTGTGATGATGACACGATCCTCCGCCCTTCTTCTCCTGGTCGCTTTTCTGGGGTTGCCCGGGGCGGCGCTATCCCAGACTACCACAGAGCGGACAATTTCCGTACGCCAGGGCACGCGACTCGCTCTGCACACCGTCAATGGCTCGATTCGGGTGCGCGCCTGGGACCGCAACACGGTTCATCTCGTCGCGCGGCACGATCCGCAGGCTCGGGTCGAAATCGATGAAGAGGGAACGACGCTCCGCGTCAGCACGCATCCCGGCGGAAAGAAGCAGGAGGTCGTCTACACCGTGTCCGTCCCGCGCGCGATGGACCTCGATCTTCACGCCGTTCACGCGCCGATCTCGGTCGAGGGCGCAAGCGGCCGCGTGGCGATCCACAACGTCAAGGGAGCGATCCAGGTGCGCGGCGGGAACGGCCTGGTCGAGGCGAACTCGGTCGAAGGCGGGGTGAGCGTGCAGGGGGCTCGGGGGCGGATCTCGGCGCATTCCGTCAACGCCGGTGTCGTGGTCGCCGACTGCTCGGGTACGATCGAGGTGGGAGCGGTCAATGGCGGGCTACGCCTCGCGCGCATCGACTCCCGCAGCGTCGAGGCGACCAGCGTCAACGGCGGGATCGACTACGACGGCTCGATATACCGGGACGGCGTATACCGCTTCAAATCTCACAACGGCAGCGTAACGGTCACGGTTCCCGAAGGCGTCGGGGCCGATGTGACCGTATCGACGTTCAACGGATCGTTCACAGCCAGCTTCCCCGTCACGTTTCGAGAGGCCCATCAGGGCAAGACGTTCGGTTTCGTGCTGGGCTCGGGTGGCGCTCAGATCGAGCTCCAGTCCTTCAATGGGCCGATCCGCCTCAGGCGGCCCGGCCAGCAATAAGACGATTCCAGGAGGTTGCAATGAAGAGGCGTTGGTTCGCGGCGGCTTTCGTACTGGCAATACTCGCTCCGTCCACCACGGCCAGAGGTCAGGTCGAGGACGCGTTCCGCTGGAGCGGTACGCTGGCCACCGGTAGCACGATCGAGATTCGCGGTATCAACGGCGACATCGAGGCGTCACCGGGCACCGGCTCGACGGTCGAGGTCCGGGCGACGAAGCGGGGAGAGAAGAGCGATCCCCGCGAGGTCACGATCGAGGTCGTCGAGGATACCGAAGGGGTGCTCGTGTGCGCGATCTACCCGAGCCGGGATCGCGACGAGCCCAATCGTTGCCGGCGCGACGGTGAAGGCTCGCAGACGCGCGACAACGACGTCACGGTCGACTTCGAGGTGAGTGTGCCTTCCGGGGCGCGTCTGGTTGTCGGCACGGTGAACGGCGGGGTCCGCGCTTCGGGTCTCTCGGGAGACGTCGAGGCCAGCACGGTGAACGGTGAGGTCGCGGTAGTGACCGCTGGCATCGTCACGGCACGGACGGTCAACGGATCCATCGAGGCGACCACGGGTCGGCCATCCTGGACGGGCGAGCTTCAGTTCGAGACGGTCAACGGCTCGATCACGCTCCGGTTGCCGGACCAGACTCGAGCGGAAGTGAGCGGCAAGACGGTCAACGGCGGCATCGAATCGGACTTCCCGCTCACGCTGGAATCGAACCGCCGGTGGGGACCACAACATTTCGAGGCGATCCTCGGCGGTGGTGGCGGCGGAACGATCGATCTCCAGACGGTGAATGGATCGATCCGCCTGCAGCGGAGCTAGCTAGCAATCGGCTCGGTGCTACGCGCGGCGCTCAGCGTCCGTACAGTCCGGTGAGCTCGGCCGTCCCCAACACGTGCCCTTCCATGGCACGGTTGACTTCCTCGCGCTTCACGCCAGGATCGAGACCGAGTCGCGCGTCGAGAGCGTAGAGGTGGAAGACATAGTGATGGGGCCGGCCACGCGGCGGGCACGGGCCCTTCCAGCCGATTTCCCCGAAGTCGTTCTCTCCCTGCGCCGCCTCGCCGAGGTTCTCCAGCCGCTGGGCTGGCCCGACGTTCTCCGGCAGCTCGCGGGCATGGCCCGGCACGTCGTAGAGAACCCAGTGCACGAACGTGCCGCGCGGCGCGTCGGGGTCGTCGACGATCAGGGCGTAAGAAACGACATCCTCGCGAACGCCCTCCCATCGTAGCGCCGGCGAAACGTCCTTTCCATCGCAGGTGTGCTCGGTCGGAACCGTAGACCCCGCCTCGAAGGCGGGGCTCGTCAGCGTGAAGGTCATGGTGGTCTCCTGGGTGGTTGCGGGCTGGTCGTCCGCGGTCTGATCGCCGCCGGGCGCACAGGCCAGGACCAAGGCGAGAAGCAGGGCCCGGTGCGGCATCGTGCCCCTACCTCAGCGGGACTCGGGGGTCACGGTCAGACGCACCGTCTCCCCGCCGCGTGTCACGACCGCTTCGACCGGCTCGTCCGCCTCGAGCTCGGCGAGGATGGCAGTGTATCCATAAACGTCATCGATCGAGCGGCCGGCGAGCTCGAGCAAAACGTCGTCGGCGCGAAGTCCCGCGCGGTCGCCAGGGCCGCCGGCGCGTACGCCCGAGAGCCGAAGACCGGGACCCGCGAAACCGTAGTCGGGAACGACCCCGAGCCCGACCTTGAAGGCCGCCGCGCGCCGCTCGGTGACCGGCGCCTCGCTGAAAGCGACCTGCTCGTCGGCGTCCGCCGTACTGGCGATCGCCTCGGCGATTAGCTCGAGCACCCGCGCTTCCCCCGCCCCGTCGATCCGCTCGACGTCGTCGCCTGGCCGATGGTAGTCGTCGTGAGCGCCGGTGAAGAAGAAGAGGACCGGCACTTTCACGATGTAGAACGAGGAGTGGTCGCTGGGGCCCAGACCGTCCGGAACGCGGGCGAGCTCCGGCGCGCCGGGGCGCTTCGCCAGCGAATCGAGGATCGCGGGCCAGGCGGGCGAGGAGCCCACCCCCTGCACCGTAAGGCGATCACGCAGGCGACCGATCATGTCGAGATTGACCATGGCGACCGTCTGCGCGATCGGCCACACAGGCTTGCGGACGTAGTGCTGGGAGCCGAGCGCGCCCAGCTCCTCGGCGCCGAACGCGAGGAAGACGAGCGTGCGACGCGGTGGGCGCATCGAGAAGTGGTGGGCGAGCTCGAGCAACCCGGCGACGCCGGAAGCGTTGTCGTCGGCGCCGTTGTGGATCGCGTGCTCATCGGGGGTCAGCGATCCGACGCCGCCCCAACCCAGGTGGTCGTAGTGAGCGCCCACGACGACCGCCTCGTCGCGCAGCTGGGGATCAGCGCCCGGGAGGATCGCGACGATGTTGGTAGCGGGTAGCGGCAGCGTATCGGCGAGCGCGTTGTGATGGGGATGGAGGTGGGGTGGATGCGGTTGCGAGCGAGAGAACGGGAAGCCCTGGTTGCGGGTTTCGAGTCCGATCATTCGGAAGCGCGCCGCGATGTACTCCGCTGCGCGGGAGGCGCCCTGCGTCCCCGCCTCGCGCCCCTCCATCGAGTCAGCAGCCAGAACGGCGATCGTGGCGCAGATCTCGGCCGGCGTGAACGCCGGCGTCGGCTCGACAGCAGGGGGCGAGGGACCGCACATTGACGGCTCGCGTGCGTCGGTCTGCCCGCGCGCCGGAGTCGCCGCGGCGAGTGACGCGACGACGAGAAGCGCCGTCAGGGCCCCGCGGCCAGATCGGTTCGCCGTATTCATCCGCAACTTCAAGGGAGTCATATGAAGAACGCCTTGGGCCTCGGCGCCAATATCGTTCTAGCGACTGCTGCCGTCCCGCTCGCCGCTTTGGCGCTGGCATGCGGAGTCCACGAGACCGCTCAGAGCCCACCAGCCTCGATCGCAGTCCCCGCCGATTCCGGCGAGGAGCGGTTCCTCGCGAACATCCGCCAGCTCACCTTCGGGGGTCAGAACGCCGAGGCGTACTGGAGTCCCGACGACCGCTGGATCGTCTTTCAGGCGACGCCCGACTCGCTCGAATGCGATCAGATCTTCGTGATGCGGCCGGACGGGGGTGACCCGCGCATGGTGTCGACCGGCGCGGGCATCACGACGTGCTCCTATTTCCTCTATCCATCGAATGATCGGATCCTTTACTCTTCGACTCACCTCGCGAGTTCCCGCTGTCCGCCTCCCCCGGATTTCAGCCGGGGCTACGTGTGGCGGGTCCAACCGGGCTACGACGTCTTCACCGCCCGCCTCGATGGGAGCGACGTCACACGCATCACGTCCTCCCCCGGCTATGACGCGGAAGCGACGATGTCGCGCGACGGCTCCATGATGGTCTTCACCTCGGTCCGGGACGGCGACCTCGACCTCTACGTCATGGATCCCGACGGCTCGAACCCCCGCCGGGTGACCCACGAGCCCGGCTATGACGGAGGCGCTTTCTTCTCCTACGACGGGACGAGGATCGTCTACCGCGCGCGTCATCCCGAGACCGAAGAGGAGCTGGCGGAATACCGTTCGCTCCTGGCCGAAGGACTTGTCAGACCCTCGCACATGGAGATCTGGATCATGAATGTGGACGGCTCCGACAAGCGACAGGTCACGCGTAACGGGGCGGCCAACTTTGCCCCGTACTTCCTCCCCGACGGCGAGCGCATCATCTTCGCGAGCAACATGCACGACCCTCGCGGTCGCAACTTCGACCTCTATTTGATCGACGTCGACGGAAGCGATCTCACCCGTATCACGTTTCATCCAGACTTCGACGCCTTTCCGATGTTCAGCTCCGATGGTCGGAAGCTGCTCTGGGCCTCCAACCGAAATGCCGCGAAACCGGGGGAGACCAACATTTTTGTTGCCGAGTGGAACGAATCGTGACAGATTGTTCGCGGACTAACACATGATTCCAGAAGGGATCCTGATCATAGATGTCGAGTACGCACCGAGAAGGGGAACCCGTCATCGGACTCCCTTGACTCGAGAGTGGGAAGTGGCAAATGGAAGCACAGGTCGCTTGGATCCTTACGCCGATGGTGCTCGGGGTCGCGGCGGGTTCATCGGATGAACAGGTAACCGCCCCCGAGCTCGCGAATCAGCCCACCGCGCTGACGACAGCCGCAACGTCGTCGGCACTACCTACCAACACCGTCATCGTTTTCAAGAGCACTGAAAGCGTCCCCTCCACGCGGGGCACGCTGGCTGTTGAATCAACTCAGGCACCATCTGCTGGAGTATGCCACGGGCATTGGCGCGCCCGGTAAGACCGAGCGGTTCTCCAGCAGTAGCGCACGATGTATTCGCGAAGGGGTGGGATCCTCCCGCCTTTTCCCTCTTTCCCAAGCGGGCGGTGAAGCATGTCAGGGAGAAGGAACATTGAAAACATGGGACAGGTTAATGGGAGTATGGATCGTGTGTTCCCGGAGCATGGTGTTCGCGCTCGCGGTGATGGCATGTTCATTCAATAATGACGTCACCGCACCCCAGCTCGACACCGCTGAGACTACGACTCTCTCATCGGCGACCACCGGAACAACTTATTACATAAGCCCCTCCGGCAACGATGCCAACGATGGCAAATCCACTGGCACACCATGGCGGACGATTGCCAAGGTAAATAGCGTCGACTTTTCTTCAGGAGATATCATTCGTTTCAAGGGAGGCGCAGAGTTTTTTGGGCGTCTCTATCTCGATTCTCAGGATACAGGACCTCTGACCATCTCTTCGTACGGGTCTGGAAGAGCCACGTTTCGAGCCGGAACAGGAGACGGGCTCTTCGTCTACAATCTCGGAGGAGTCTCTGTCAGCAATCTCAGGATCGTAGGCGATGGGGCTCTCAGCAATACAGGCAACGGGCTCCTCTTTTTTACGGATCTTCCGGGAGACGTGAAGCTCGGGCATGTATACATCACCGACGTGGAGGCGAGTGGATTCGGAAAGAACGGGATTGGGATTGGCGCATGGAACGGAAAAACGGGGTACCGCGATATACGAATCATTCGCACCGTATCACATGACAACCTTAAGAACGGCATGCACATTTCCGGAAAATTCTCTTCCACCTCAACCAGCTATGCGCATGAAGACGTCTACATCGGCTACTCGAGAGCATATAACAATTCAGGAGACCCGATGCTTTCAACTAATTCCGGAAGCGGCATCGTCATCTCCGACGTTGACGGAGGAATTATTGAACATTCGATTACGTATAACAACGGAGGCCAGAACCATGGGGAGGGAGGTCCGTACGGAATTTGGGCGTGGGATTCAAATGATATCGTAATTCAGCACAATGAATCATATGGAAACCACTCAGGGTCTGGTGAAGACGGAGGAGGTTTTGATCTTGACGGCGGCACGACAAACTCGGTTGCGCAGTATAACTACTCTCATGATAACGATGGAGCGGGGTTCTTGCTCGGACAGTTCGATGGGGCCCGGCCGTTTTCAAACAACGTGGTGCGCTACAACATTAGTCAAAATGATGGGCGAAGGAACAATTATGCGGGCATCATGCTCTTCAGAGCAGATGGCACTGAATTCAACGGCGCTGAGATACATAATAATGTGATCTATGTCGCACCTTCCTCGTCCGGAGCTCCACGGGCGGTGAGGGTTATCGATCCGACACTCAACGTTCACTTTCGGAACAATGTCTTTATCACGGCTGGAAACGTTCTCCTGCTCGACATTTCCTCGAGCCAATCCGGAATGCTCTTCCAGAACAACAGCTACTGGCCAAGTGGCGGCACTTTCGCCATCAGGTGGAGAAGCAACACATACTCAAGCGTGGATGCGTGGCGAGCGGCGACGGGTCAGGAGAGGGTAAATGACACGGACGTGGGCATTACCGTTGATCCGCGTCTTACCAGTCCAGGCGGTGGAGGAACCCTCAACGACACCGCATTACTTCCCACACTTACGGCCTACCAGCTCCGTACGGACTCTCCGCTCATTGATACCGGTCTTGATCTCGCTTCAGTGTTCGGTATGAACCCAGGCAGTCAGGATTTCTTTGGGAGCGCCGTTCCGCTAGGGTCCGCGTTCGATATTGGCGCACACGAGCTGCAAGGCGCATCGGTCAATCTGCTCACGAATCCTGGTTTTGAAGAGGGCGCAACGGGATGGCTAAATGTGGGTAACGCGAATCGGACGATCGTGACGAGCCCTACCCATATGGGAGCGAAAGCGCTTCAGATGATCGCAGCTAGCACTCGATCTTCATCGGTGTCACAGACTTTCATCGTCGCCCCGAACACCGCCTATAGCGTCTCCGGCTGGGCAAAGGTTCAGGATATCGCTGGCAGCGCTGTACTCAAAGTGAGCTGGATCGACAGCGCCAACCAACGTATCAACGCCAAGATCGTGGGTACGCACAGAGGAACCCTCGACTGGACTGAGCTTACCAGCATACTTCTCTCACCGACCAATGCAGCCAAGGCGCAGGTTGTTCTGACTCTCAAACCCGAAGTCGATGGGACCGGAACAGCCTGGTTCGATGATATTCGGGTGGAGCCTGAGGCCCTACTGTAGCTCCGTCTCTCCCTAGCTTTGTGGATCGTCCTGGCTACTCGTCCCGGACGATGCGGCCCAGCGATGCAGCGACGACATCTGGCTCTACGGACGAGAACCCCGTGTGATCGCTCCCGAGACGTTCGACTACGTCACCGTCGCGGAGGATCGCCAGGAAACACAACCACTCGATCCGAGCAATGAGTACGATATTGAGAACGTCCCGAAAGGGATCAGGAGCCCATGTATCAGCGTGGCGGTTCACCGTTGTGCATCATCCGAACCGCCAAATGGAGGAAACTCGAATAGACGGCGCCTCTCGGCGCGTGAAAGGAGCTAGCGTGGCCAAAGTTCCGAGCAAGAAAGAGGTCAAAGGAGTCGCCAGGGCCGTTCGTAGCAAGGCCCAGAAGGTCAGCGGGAAGGCTCAGAAGACCTACGGCAAAACGCGCCGCAAGACGGGAGAGAAACTCGTCGATCTGGGCAAGAAGCTCGAGGAGGCGGCCAGGCGCATGGAGGTGGCTGCCAAGCGCATGGAGGAGACCGCCAAGCGGATGGAGAAGGGCGGTAAGTCTCTCGAGAAGGCGGGCAAGCGGATCAAGTAGCACCAATGGATCTGATCCTCGTCCAACATGGCGAGGCGGTCCCCGAGGAGATCGACTCCCAGCGGCCCCTGACCGCCCGTGGGCGAGAGGAGGTCGAACGGATTGCCCGCGCCGCAGCCCAACGCGGCGTCTCGGTAGACGGCGTGTGGCATTCGGGCAAACTCCGCGCGGCAGAGACGGCGGGCCTCCTGGCCGCGCACCTCTCCCCCGGTATCGAACCTCGGGAGATGGCAGGTCTCGCACCGGGCGACGACCCGCGGATCGCCGCGGAAGCGCTGGGCGCGACCAGAGCGCAGCTGGCGGTCGCCGGCCATATGCCCCACTTGAGCCGCCTCACCTCGCTCCTCGTCACGGGCGATCCGGGCCTCGAGGTGGTCGCGTTCCGAAACGCTGGGCTGGTTGCCCTCGGGCGTGACGGAGCGGGGTGGCGCATCGCCTGGATCCTGACCCCCGAGCTCGTTGATTGAGGGACGGGGTCTTGACGGCGACTCCCATCCCGGTCAGAATTTAGCCTTACCTAAATCCTGACTCCAACCCGGGGGCATCTTGAGGATCGCTTCGCTGGCGCTTTCGTTCGTCGTTTTCTCCCTTTTCTCCGTTTCGTCGATGAATGCCCAGGGTCCGCTCGTCACCGATCGCCCCGATTTCACCGAGAGCGCCGCTGTCGTAGGCACGGGTCGTGTCCAGCTCGAGGGGGGTGCGACTTGGACCGACCTTGGGGACAGCGACGAACTCGCTCTGGGCGAGATCCTCGTGCGAATCGGCCTGCACGACCGGCTCGAGTTCCGGGTCGCGCCCAACTCTTACACCCGGGTCGATGGCCCGGACAGCGATGTCGAAGGGCTCGAAGACCCCTCGCTGGGAG
Source organism: Gemmatimonadota bacterium (assembly GCA_046261835.1). Taxonomy (GTDB): domain Bacteria; phylum Gemmatimonadota; class Gemmatimonadetes; order JACCXV01; family JAHWKZ01; genus JBHEOA01. The sequence goes on along the minus strand of JBHEOA010000098.1, from coordinate 27 downwards.
CCAAGTGGCTACTGGCCGAGGGCGAGC
>JBHEOA010000097.1:0-10671 GCA_046261835.1 Gemmatimonadota bacterium | reverse complement strand
CTCACGACGCTGGCGAAGATGTTCGCGCCGTAGTCGCCGACATGGGAGGCGCTCCCTCCTGACTGACCCAGCGCCTGTCTTGCCCGGCGAGCGGATCGAAACGCTCGACGCCCTCCGCGGCATCGCCCTCTTCGGGATCTTTGTCGTCAACCTGTCGTCGTTCACGCTCTATGACTTTCTCTCTGCGGGGGAACGGGCGGCGCTCCCGCTCGCGGAGTACGATCGCCTCACGCGCTTTCTGATCGAGCTCTTGTTTCACGGCAAGTTCTACGCGCTCTTCTCGCTCCTCTTCGGGATCGGCTTCGCGATCCAGCTCGCGCGCGGAGCGGCGTACGGCGGGCCTTTTCTGGCACTACGTTCGGCGGCTCGCGATCCTGCTCGCGATCGGTCTCCTTCACATGGCGATGCTCTGGCCGGGGGACATCCTCGCGCTTTACGCCTTGCTCGGGTTCGTCCTGATCGGCTTTCACAGATGCTCGTCCCCGGTGCTCCTCGGCTGGGCGCTGGCGATGGCCACGCTTCCGGCGGCTCTTCTCGGCCTCCATGCGCTCGGGCGGGCGCTTCTCTCGTTCTTCGCGCCGGCCGGCCGCATGGCGCTCACCAACTACCTCCTCCAGACCGTGACCGGCACTCAGACGTTCCACTCGGCCGGGCTCGGCTACGGCGGCCTCGTCGGACCGCTCGGGTGGATCGCCTTCGCTCTGGTCGTCTTTGCCGCGCAAGTTGTGGCGAGCGCGATCTGGTTGCGCTTCGTCCGCTATGGTCCTCTCGAGTGGGTGTGGCGGCAGCTGACCTACCTCAGGCCGCTGCCGCTCCGAGTGCCGAGGGGCTAAAAGGGCAAGAGATCGAGCGGACCGCGACCGTGGCCGAGCGCGGGCGCGCGCTCGATCGCGCCGCGCACCCACGCGCGCGCCCGCTTCACCGCCTCGAACAGAGGCTCGCCCCGGGCCAGGTGTGCCGCGATCGCGGAAGCGAGCGCGCACCCCGAGCCGTGGGTGCTGGTGGTGCGGATGCGTGGCGCGCGGAAGGCCTCGAATCGCTTGCCGTCCCAGTACACGTCGACCACCTCGTCCCCTTCGAGGTCTCCACCCTTGACGAGCGCCGCCGCGGCTCCGAGGTCGGTGACCAGCGCACGGGCAGCCGCCTCCTGATCGCGCGGACTCGCCATCTCGACGCCCAACAGCATCCCTGCCTCGGGGGCGTTCGGCGTGACCAGCGTGGCCCGCGCGACGAGGAGCGAGCGCATCGCTTCGACCGCATCGAGCTCGAGGAGCAGGGCTCCCGTCGTGGCGACCATGACCGGATCGATCACGACGGCGGGGAAGCGCCAGCGATCGATCGCCTCGGCGACCACTTCGACGATCGCGCGGTCGGCGAGCATGCCGGTCTTGACTGCGTCGGGAGGGATGTCCCGAACCGTGGTGTCGATCTGCTGAGCGACGAAGGCGGCGTCGACCGCGACGATTCCCGTTACCCCCATGGTCGATTGCGCGGTCAGCGCGGTGATTGCGCTCATGCCGTAGACCCCGAGCGCGTGGAACGTCTTGAGGTCGGCCTGAATGCCCGCTCCACCCGAGGAGTCGCTTCCCGCGATGGTCAACGCCACCGGCGGCTTGTCGCGGGACCCAATCGGCTTGGACGAGGCGTCGTTCACGGCCGGAAAGATCGTCGGCGAGGCACCCTCACCGTGCGCGGGCGTAGCAGCCGCTTACCGGTAGCGAGCGACCCGCTGACGGAACGCCGCGAACTCGGCGTCGTTGGTGATCAGGTTCGGGTTGGGGGGAAGCTGCTCGATGTCCGCCCGGACGTTCTGGATCCGCTCCTCGGTCAGGGGGTGCGAGCTGAACCACGCCTCGACGGCACCCGGTGACTGCTTCTGTCGGCTCAGGAGCTCCTGGAACATCGTCACCATGCCGTGCGGGTCGTACCCTGCGTTGTGCATGAAGATGACTCCCAGGTGGTCGGATTCACGCTCTGCGTCACGACCCCACTTGGCGAAGGTCCCCGTGCCGACGATCTGCGCCAGGAGCTGGGCATACCAGGCGGGTTGGGGGCCGAGCACCAGGCTCGCCCCGATGTTGGCGAGCTGAGCGCGCGAGAGCATCTCGGTGCCGTGGCGTGAGACCCCGTGCGCCATCTCGTGGGCCATCACGCCGGCCAGCTCGGACGCATTGTCGGTCGCGGCGATGAGGCCGGTATGGACGTAGACGTGGCCACCGGGGACGTTGAAGGCGTTGACCGACGGGTCGGCAACGATGTGAAACTCCCACGGCGCCTCGGCGAGCTCGGTCTGGGCGACGAGCCGCTGACCCATGCGGTTGATGTAGGTGAGCGAGGCGGGATCGCGAACCAGCGGCAACTGGCGCGCGATGTCGCGCTCCAGCGCGCGACCGAACTCCCACTCCTCCTGGTACGAGATCAGGTTCAGGTCGCCTTTGTTGACTCCGCTCGTCGCGCAGGCATAGCCTACGAGTGCCATGGCGACGATGGACATCATGCCGGCGCGCATGCGTCGAACCGGTCTCCCGTGCATTCTCACACCTCCGATCCCCTACGGCCCATTCATGATACCCCGGCGACACTCGGGGGGTTCGTGACCACGATGCCGGTACGGCCCGAGATACGACCTCTGTCGCGGGCCAAGCGGAAGATCTTCGCTGACCTGGGGACGCGCAACGGACGCGAGCGGCGGGGGTTCTTCCGCGTCGAAGGCCCGCGCGCGATCGAGGACGCCATGAAGCGCGGCGCCCGATTTCGCTACATCGTGGTCGACGCGGAGGGCGAGTCCCTCGTTACCCGGTGGATCGACGAGGGACTCCTTGCCGCGGAGGCCGAGGTCTTCCGGGTGAGCGCGAGCGAGCTTGCCGCGATCACCGACACCGCCGCGCCACAGGGGGTGGTCGCGATCGGCCCGCTGCCCTCATCGGGGGTCGAAGAGCTGCCCGCCGACCTGGGGCGGATGATCCTGCTGGTAGACGGGGTTCAGGATCCCGGTAACCTCGGGACATTGTTGCGAACGCTGGCCGCGGTCGGCGGACGGGCGGCTCTCCTGTGTCGGGGCACGGTCGACCCGTTCAACCCCAAAGCCCTTCGTGGCGCCGCAGGCGCGACCTTCGACCTCGCGATCGCCAGCGGGCTCGAACACCGCGACGCGGTCGATCTCCTCGCCGATCGTGGTGCGCGCGTGATCGCTTTGGTGGCCGGAGCCCCGAGCCTCTTCGAAGCCCCCGTTCCCGATGCGCCGCTCGCCCTCGCGGTCGGCAACGAGGCGACGGGCCTCGATGCCGAGATCGAGCACCACGCGGCGCTGGTCGTGGGACTCCCGATGGCTCCGCGAACCGACTCGCTTTCGGCGGCGGTTGCCGGCTCGATCGCGCTTTACGCCCTCGCCCATCGTCTGCGATCGACATGAGGCCTTACAAACGAGTTTGCAGGGCCGGCACGGTCCTGGGGGTCCTAGTTCTTGCCGCTTCGTGGCGCCCGTCCGTCGCCGTCGCTCAGTCGGAGCGACCGCGGGCGCGTGAGGCGGAAATCGTCGTGGGATACCTTCCGCCTGGGGAGCACAACGCGATCACGGACGTTCCCGGCGTCCTGGTCGGCCAGGTGACGTTGATCGAGGGTGATTCGATCCGAACCGGCGTGACCGCGATCCGCCCGCATCCGGGGGACATCTTCGCGTCCAAAGTCCCCGCGGCCATCTACGTGGCCAACGGGTTCGGAAAGCTCACGGGCGTGACACAGGTCGAAGAGCTGGGGACGATCGAGACCCCCATCCTGCTCACCAACACGCTGGCGGTCGGTCGCGCAGCCGACGCCCTCGTTCGCTGGACTCTCAGCCAGACCGGGATCGAGGACGTGGGATCGGTCAACCCGGTAGTCGGGGAGACCAACGATGGTTACCTGAACGCGATCACGACGCCGCGGGTCGGGGTCGCTGAAGTGGAGTCGGCGCTCTCGTCGGCGCGCCCCGGTGTGGTGGAAGAGGGTTCGGTCGGCGCAGGGACCGGAACCCGCGCGCTCGGTTTCAAGGGCGGGATCGGCACCGCCAGCCGGCGCGTGCGGATCGGCGATCGCGACTACACTCTCGGGGTACTGGTCCAGTCGAACTTCGGCGGGGCGCTCGAGATCCGCGGAGTGCCCGTGGGCCGCCGCCTCGGCGTCGCTGGTTTCCTCGACTCCTGGATGCCGTCCCCGGCGGGGGAGGCCCGCGGCGAAGCGCCGGATGGCGGCGCCCTGGACGCTGCGGCCGGCGAATGGGCTTTCGCAGCCGAGGAGCCGGACGCGCAGGGCGGCTCGATCATGATCGTTGTGGCGACCGACGCGCCGGTCGAGGCGCAGGGCCTCGCGCGGATCGCCCGCCGCGCGCCTTACGCGATTGGACGCGTGGGCGGGTTCTCGTCCCACGGCTCGGGCGACTACGTGATCGCCTTCTCGACGGCGGACGGGCTGCGCGTCCCGCACCAAGGCGAGGCCCCGATGCTCTCGCGGCAGGCCCTGCGTGGGGAGTCGCTGAGCCCGCTCTTCCTCGCCGTCATCGAAGCGACCGAGGAGGCGATCCTGAATTCGCTCTTTCGTGCAACGACTGTGACAGGGTGGCAGGGGACGTCCGAAGCCCTACCGATCGACCGCGTTCTCGAGCTCCTCGAGGAATCGGAGTCGGTCGATTAGACGGTGGTGGGTCGCCCTCACGCGCGCGATTTTGGATGTCGAACCGATGAGATGCCGATGAGTCGAACATGGTAGAAGGTCGCGAGTGGAGCGGATGAGGCGGGGCCGAAAGACGGCCGAGGTCCTGGTGGTCGACGACGAGCCGGGGATCCGCCAGGCGCTCCGGCAAATGCTGGAATACGAGGGGTATAGCGTACGCACCGCCAGCGACGGCCCCACGGCGCTCGAATCCTACCGCGAGCACCGGCCGGATCTGGTGCTTCTGGACATCAAGATGGCGCCGATGGACGGCCTCGAGGTCCTGGAGAAGCTGCGTGTCGAGGATCCCGATGCCACGGTCGTAATCGTGAGTGGCCACGGCACCGTCGAGACGGCCGTGGAAGCGCTCAAGCGCGGCGCCTTCGACTTCCTCGAGAAGCCTCCCGATCGTGACATCATGCTCCGGCGCATCGCCAACGCGCTCGCCGAGCGGGAGCTCGAGCTCGAAAATGCACAGCTTCGCCAGCGAACGGGAACGGGCGCTCCGCGCGCGATCGTCGGACGCAGTCAGGCGTTGGCGCAGGTTCTCGAGAAGGTCGAGCGTGTCGCGGCCACACGCGCGTACATCCTTCTGACGGGAGAGAACGGGACTGGAAAGGAGCTCGTCGCGCGCGAGATTCACGTCCGCTCGGAGCGCGCCAACCAACCTTTCGTCGAGGTCAACTGCGCAGCGATTCCCCACGAGCTCATCGAGTCCGAGCTTTTCGGTCACGAGAAGGGGGCATTCACCGGCGCGCACGTCCGTCGCAAGGGGAAGTTCGAGCTGGCTGACAGCGGGACGCTCTTTCTCGACGAGGTCGGCGACATGAGCCTCGCGGCTCAGGCCAAGGTTCTGCGCGCCCTCCAGGACGGGGTCATCCAACGGGTGGGTGGGGCCGAGTCGATCGCGGTCGACGTCCGTGTAATCGCCGCAACCAACAAGGACATCACGGAAGAGATCGCCGAAGGGCGCTTTCGCGAGGACCTTTATTACCGCCTCAACGTGGTGCCGCTCCACGTTCCGACACTGCGCGAGCGGAAGGAGGACATCCCGCTACTGATCGATCATTTCTCCCGCGCGTATTGCGAAGAGAACGGCCTGCCTCCCAAGACCTTCGCGAACGACGCGATCGAGGCACTGGTCGAACGGCCGTGGCCGGGCAACGTCCGCGAGCTCAAGAACACCGTCGAGCGATTGGTCATCCTGGCGCCAGCCGAGACGATTACCGCGACTGACGTCGAGACGTTGACGGCCGCCCCCCTCCGGAGAAGCGCGGCCACCGTCGCCGACGAGGCTGAGAGCCTGCTCGATCGTAACCTCTCGTTTAGCGACTATCAGGAAGCGGCCGAGAAGACATTCCTGGCCAAGAAACTCGAAGAGAATGAGTGGAACGTGAGTGAGACCGCCCGTCAGCTCGACATGCAGCGGTCGCATCTCTACAAGAAGATCGAAAAGTATGGGCTGACTCGTGGCGCCCCCTCCTGATCCGGGAAGTACCTCGGGTGTCCGAGCGGCACTTCTTTTGATCGACGTTATCAACGACCTCGAGTTCGACGGCGGCGACGATCTCCTCGAGCAGGCGATCCCGATGGCCGAGAGGATCGCGGCACTCAAGCGGCGCACCCATGGTCACGGGATCCCGACGATCTACGTGAATGACAACTTCGGCCGCTGGCAATCCGACTTCCGACGGACCGTCGAGCACGTGCTGAATGACGGCGTCCGTGGCGAGCCGATCGCACGCTTGCTCGAGCCGGAAGCGGCCGACTATTTCGTGCTCAAGCCCATGCATTCGGGGTTCTACCAGACGACGCTCGAAGCGCTTCTGCGCCATCTGAGGGTCGAGACGCTGATTCTGACAGGGATGGCGGTCGACTACTGCGTCTTGTTTACCGCCAACGATGCTTACATGCGCGGCTACGGCGTCTGCGTTCCGACCGATTGCGTGGCGGCGGAATCCCACGACTTCCGTCAGCAGGCCGTTGCGCTGATCGAAAGAGTCCTCAAGGCCGACGTGCGGCCCTCCGGGGAGCTGGATCTCGACCAATTGGCACGCGAGGGCGCCCGCGCGGGCCGGGCTTCGCCCTCCAGTCTCGGCGGGCCGGTGTCCCACGACCGCTAGAGGGTGGAGCTTCCGGCTTCCAGGTATGTCGAGAGCGGTATTACTCGGACAGGGCTTCGCGCGCGCGTGCGAACACGCGGTCGAGCATCGGTTCAGTGAGCTTCCCGGTAAAGGTGTTCTGCTGGCTCGGATGGTAGGAGGCGATGACGAGAGGCGCCCCGTGTCCGAGTGGAACCTCGGCGCCGTGGCCGAAACGCGGCTTGGGCGCGGGCACCGGGTGTCCGCGCTCCCGAGCGCCACGAAGGACCTCGTCGTATGCCACCCCTCCCAGCGCGACGATGATTCGGAGCCGGGGGAGCAGGTCGAGCTCGGCCGCCAGCCATGGCCGGCAGGTGTGCCGTTCGGCAGACGTGGGTCGGTTGGCCGGCGGGGCGCATCGCACCACCGCCGTGATAAAGGCGTCTCTGAGCTCGAGGCCGTCGTCACGCGCCACGCTCTCCGGGCGGTTGGCGAAGCCGGACCGCCAGAGCGCGCGGTAGAGCCAGCGGCCCGATTCGTCCCCCGTAAAGATGCGCCCCGTCCGGTTGCCGCCGTGGGCAGCGGGAGCCAATCCGACCACCAGGAGCCGCGCCCGGGGATCCCCCCAACCCGGGACGGGACGGCCCCAGTACATTTCGTCCTGGAACGCGCGCCGTTTTTCCCGCGCGACCCGCTCCCGCCATTCGACGAGCCGTGGACAGCGGCGGCATTCCGACACTTCGGATTCGAGGCGAGCGAGGGGGGAAAGCGGTCGAGCCACGAATTCAAGCTATCCGCGGGCCGAGGGCCGCCCAACGTTCCGCGGCCGGCGCTCGTTTTGTGAGGCAGACCATGGCCCGCCGCGCGTCGTGGGATCTATACTCGGCTCAACTGTCCAGGAGGCCTTCTTCATGACGATCCGCCGCTCACTCCAGCTGTCCCTGTTCGTCGTCGTCCTAGCCCCGACGCCTCTCGCCGCCCAGTACTTCGGCCGCAACAAGGTCCAGTACGAGGAATTCGACTTCAAGACCATCAAGACGGAACACTTCGACATCTACTACTATCCCGCCGAGGCCGACGCGACCCGCGACGCCGCCCGCATGGGGGAGCGGTGGTACGAGCGCTTCAGCCAGCTCTTCCGGCACGAGTTCCCCAAGCGCAAGCCGCTCGTGTTCTATGCCGACAAGCCGGATTTCCAGCAGACGAACACGACGCAGGGCTTCGTTTCCCAGGGGACCGGTGGTTTCACTGAAGGCCTCAAGAATCGCGTCGTCTTGCCGTTCGCAGAGACGTACGGCCAAACCGATCACGTCGTGGGGCACGAGCTGGTTCACGCCTTCCAGTACGATCTCGCCCGGGACCAGGCGGCGGCCGGCGGCGGGTCGGGCTTCTTCCGATTGCCGCTGTGGGTGGTCGAGGGGCTGGCCGAATACCTCTCCATCGGTCGCCAGGATGTTCACACCGCGATGTACCTGCGCGATGCGGTGGAGCGTGACAAGCTGCCCGACCTCGACGACCTGACGAACGACCCGGACTACTTCCCCTACCGCTTCGGCCACGCCTTCTGGGCCTACGTCGGCGGCCGTTGGAGTGACTCCATGGTGGCCGTCCTGTACGAGGTGGCCACCGATCGGGGCATGAGCCCCGCCATCCGTCAGGTCTTGAGCGTCGATCCCGATTCGCTGGCGGCCGACTGGAAGCAATCGATCGAGGAGAAATACCGGCCGCTGCTCGTTGGGCGCACGCCTCCGGCCCAGGCCGGCTCCCCGATCCTCGGCGGAGACGAGCAGGACGAGTGGAGTCTGGCGCCCGTCATCAGCCCCGACGGAAGCAAGGTCGTGTTTCTGTCCCAACTCGAGCTCTTCACCATCGACCTTTTCGTGGCTGACGCCCGTACCGGCGAGATTCAGGGCAAGCTCACCTCGTCGATCCGCAACCCCCATTTCGATGCGCTGTCGTTCCTCAATTCGGCGGGATCGTGGTCACCCCAGGGAGACCGGTTCGCCTTCGTCACGTTCGCCGAGGGAGACAACGAAATCGCGATTGCCGACGTCGCGAGCCGTGATGTCGTGAAGACCCTACACCTGGACGAGGTCACGGGGATCCATGACGTGGCGTGGTCGCCCGATGGCCGGTCGATCGCGGTTTCGGGCATGAAGGGTGGGATCACCGATCTGTTCGTCGTGGATCTGGAGACCGGGAACATCGAGCAGCTGACGCGAGACCGCTTCGCGGAGCTCCATCCTTCATGGTCGCCGGACGGGCGGACGATCGCCTTCGCGACCGATCGCGGGACCGATGAAAATCTCGAGCTGATCGATCTACCACCGATGGGCCTCGGGTTCGTCGACCGCGCCAGCGGCATGCTCCGTGTCGAGCGCCCGTTCGAGGGCGTGAAGCACATCAATCCGCAGTACGCCCCCGATGGGAAGAGCATCTATTTCATCTCCGATCGGGGCGGCTTCAGCGACATCTACCGGCTCGACCTCGCAACCGGAGAGACCTTCCAGATCACTCACGTGACGACCGGCGTCAGCGGCATCACCGAGCTCTCCCCTGCGTTGTCGGTGGCGCGCGAGAGCGGCCGACTCATGTTCTCGGTCTTCGAGGACAGCAACTATCTCGGCTTCGCACTCGAGCCCGAGCAGGCGCTGGGAGAAGCAGTCGACCGCACCGTGACCCCACTGGCGTCCGCAGCGATCCTGCCGCCGGGGCCGCCCAACGAAGACCGCGTCGCTTCCTACCTGGGGGGCCCGGCGCGTGGCCTTCCGCGAGACCAATCGTACAACCCGTCGGACTACGAGCCGGACCTCTCGCTCGACTTCGTGGCCCCACCCTCAGCGGGCGTCGCGGTGGACCGTTTTGGCGGCGGGATCGGCGGATCGGTCGGGTTCTTCTTCAGCGACATGCTCGGTGACAAGCAAATGGGGATCTCGGCCATAGCCAACGGTGGCGCAAAGGACATCGGCGGCGAGATCGCCTTTGCCGATCTCGGGGGGCGCACGAACTGGGGTGTGCACGCCGGTCGAGTACCGTACCGGAGCGTCATCGCCAGAAGCGGCGTGGTCGAGGTGGACGGTCAACAGGTTCCGGTCGTCGACCTCGTCTTGCGGCGGGTCTACCAGAGCGCCGCCGAGTTCGGCGCTGAGTACCCCTTCTCCGCGACGCGGCGGATCGAGGGCTCGGCCGGATTCACTCGCTACGACTACGACTTCGATCTCTTCCGGACGTTCTTCCTCGGCGGAGGGGCGATCGGAACCGACGAACAAGACCTCAGCGCGCTCGAGCCCGATCCCTTGAACCTCCTGACCGGGTCGGTCGCGCTGGTCGACGACTACTCCTTCTTCGGCTTCACGTCACCGGTGCGCGGGGGGCGCTCACGCTTCGAGGTGGGGGGCAACTTCGGGAGCCTCGATTTCGCCACCGTGCTTGCCGACTACCGGCGGTATTTCTTCGCACGGCCCATCACGCTGGCCTTCAGAGGCCTCCACTACGGCCGCTACGGTCCCGACGCCGAGAACGAGGATGCCCTGATCCCGCTATTCCTGGGCTACGAGTGGCTGGTTCGCGGCTACTCACCGGGATCGTTCGAAGGGAGCGAGTGCACGCCCGTCGAGGATAGCACCGCATGCCCCGAGTTCGATCGCCTGGTTGGAAGCCGGATCGGGGTCGTCAACGCCGAGCTCCGGATGCCGATCTTCGGGGCCGAGGAGTTCGGCCTACTGGGCGAGGGGTTCCTGCCGACGGAACTGGCCTTGTGGGCTGACGGCGGCGTCGCCTGGACCAAAGACGAATCGCCGGAGTTCAAGTTCGAGCGCAACTCGGCCGAACGGATCCCGGTGTTCAGCGTGGGGGCCTCGCTCAGGGTCAACCTGTTCGGTGCGCTGATCGGGGAGTTCTACTA
>JBHEOA010000096.1:0-11078 GCA_046261835.1 Gemmatimonadota bacterium | reverse complement strand
ATTTGGAGAAAGAGGTCGCCGAACCGGAGGGCGTCGGCCTCGAGCTCTTCCCGCGAGTAGGCGAGCGTCGCCTCGAGGTGGGCGATGTCCATGCCGGCGCAGAAGTCCCGGCCCTCGCCGCGCAGCATGATCACGCGCGCGTGTTCGTCCGCTTCCGCCCGTGCGAGAGCGCGCTCGATCTCATCGATCATCTCGGGATCGATGGCGTTTCGCTTGTCGGAGCGGTCGAGCACGATCTCGGCGATGCCGTCGTCGCCCAACTCGTAGCGAACCCGTTGCCCGAAAACCTGCCCGCTCGGCCGCTCGCTCATGTCGGGCTCCCCAGCTCGCGCAAAACCGACTCCGGCACGTCGAGCTCGAGGCGGAGCAGGGCGGTCGAGTAGACCTTGCCCTGCGCGTCGGTCATGAGGCTCATCGTGCCGCCGCCGCCGAGTGCGCCGTGGAGCAGGAAGTTGAGCGCGCCCAGGTTGTCGAGCTCATACCGCTCGACCGGGCCCTCGATCACGCCATCGAAGTGCTCGGCCACGCGCTCGCCAGTCAGCTCCTTCTTGAGGACCTCGTAGATCGCCGGGGTGTAGGCGATCACGCCGACGTTGGCGGTGTTGCCCTTGTCACCCGAGCGGGCATGCGCGAGACGACGGAGCTGGACCCGGGGCACGAGCCTCAGCCCTTCCCGTTCAGCTTCTTCTCGATCTTCTTCAAATCCTCGACGAAGGCCCGCATCGCGCGTTTGCGATCCTGGTCGGTCTGCTGGCGGAGGATCGACGAGGGGTGGACCGTGGCGGTCACGAATTCGGCGAGGTCGGAGTCGACCCATTCGCCCCGCTGCCTCGAGACGCGGAAGTCGCTTCCGATGATCGCCTTGGCCGCCGTGGCGCCGAGGGCGACGATGACCTTCGGCCGGATGACTTCGACCTCGGCCTCGAACCACGGCGAGCAGGCTCGCACCTCGAAGAGGCTCGGCTGCTTGTGGTAGCGGCGATCGCCCGTTCCGCGGACCCACTTGAAGTGCTTGACGATGTTGGTGACGTAGGCTTCCTCGCGGTCGATCCCGACCCCGTCCAGGGCTTTGTTCAGGACGCGCCCGGCGGGGCCGACGAAGGGGCGTCCTTGCTTGTCCTCCTCATCCCCGGGCTGCTCACCGACCAACATGAGGCGCGAGCGCAGGAGACCTTCGCCGAAGACCGCCTGGGTTGCGCGCTTGTAGAGGTCGCATCCCCTGCAACTCTGGACCGTCTCCCGGAGCGCCGTCAGGTTGAGCCTGTCGGGAAGGTATTCCTCGGCGCCGCGTTCCTCAGCCATCCCCTCCTCCCAATCGGCCCGAAACGTAGTAAAACGGGGCCTCCAATGCTCCACGTGGCCTGCCGATTGACCGGGCCCGCGGGATTCAGGAGGGCTCGCTACTGATCGCGGAGGAAACGTCGGAGGGGATTCTTCTTCGTCGGGCGATTGCGTTGCCGGTCGAGGTGTACACGCCCGAAAGGATCGCCGAATTCTTGCTCAACAACGCAGTCGATGCCGAGGATTACGAGAGCGCACGAGAAGAAGTCAGGAAGCTGGGCCTCGACCCGGATGCTATCCCGCAGATCAAGCCTCCAAGCGCGGATTGACGACCAATCTCACCCATCCTTCGTTCTTCTCTAGTCCGCGTCGATCTCGGGCGGTCCGACGCGAGTGACGACTCCGGCTCCATCCACCTCCTGCGATTCGAGTGCGATCACGAAGAAGCCGCTGACGGGCGCAGTTGCACGCAGGCTCATGGAAGGAAGGTCGACGACAGCCAGCCCTCCGACGTTCTTGTGGATTAGGTCGCGACATACAGCCGCGTTCCCGACGGGTCGATCGTGATGCCTTCGAAAGGCAGAGCCTCTTCCCGCGTTTCTATAAGACGGCGCGACAGGACGGGAACGCCCGGCGCCGCTTCCGGATCGATCGCCAGCAGAGCCCTTTCGACGACGAAGTCCCGCGAGGGACCGCTGAGAACGACACGAAGCCGGTGGACGCCGGGCATCGAATAGGTGAGCGGGATGCTGACGGCCTGCTCGGCGACACCTGCATATTGCGGGACATCGCCCAAGTCCAGATGGACGGCGTAGCGCCAGCCATGGCTTCCCGCCGGGGGGTTGATCAAGAGTCTTGCGCTGGCGGGGATCTCCGCGCGATCGACGACCAGCGAGACGCTCGGGGGCGGGCCCTCGGCGATGCCGGGTCCGACCCCGTCATCGCAGGCGAGGGCCGGCAACAGCCCGACCAAGATCAGCGCTGCGTGGCAGCCATTGGTGCGCATCAATGCTCCTCGGGCAGCAAACAGCCGCCCGCGCTTATGGGTTGGCTCCGCGTTCCCGTGCGGGCGACGCTCCTCCTTCTCTGTTAATGTATCCCAACGCTGAACCTCGACCGTTCGAGGAGCCTGAGCATGAAAGACCTGGCGATCGCGTTGGAGAACCGCCCGGGAGCGCTGGCGGAGATGGGAGAGGCGCTAGGACGCGCCGGTGTGAGCATCGAGGGTGGGGGCGCCTTCCTCTTCGACGACCTGGGCCTTGCCCATTTCCTCTTCCAGGACGGAGCTACCGCCCGTGTGGCGCTCGAAGCGGCGGGCATCCGCGTTATCGCCGAAAGGGACGTGCTAGTGCAGCGACTCGACCAGGCCGAACCCGGCCAGCTTGGAAAGATCGCGCGTCGAATGGCCGACGCCGGTGTCAACATCGAGGTCATTTACAGTGATCACAAGAACCAATTGATTCTCGTCGTCGATGATCTCGAGAAAGGGCGAGCGGTCTCCGAGGCGTGGACGCGCGAGCGCTAGGCCTCGACCACTTCGACGCGCAGGTGGGGTTCGATCTCGGCGCGGTCGATGAGCGCGGGCCAGTAGGCGACGACGTCCTGGACGCGTGGCCGTCCGCCGGCGAAGCCGGTCACGCTCGGCGGGCCGCTCAGGACGAGCGGCGCGATCTCGCGCGTAAACCGCTCGATCGGTTCACGATCCCCGGAATGGACCGCAATCCTGAGCTCGACCTCGGGCTGATCTTCGCGAGGCTGGCCGGCCAGCGGGCCGTGGGTCGCGTTCCACCCCACGTACTCGGTGCGGGTCTCGTCGAACCGTAGCCCGAGCCGGTCGAGCCGCTCACGAAGCACACGGTCCGCCGCCTGAGCCTTGGCGACCGCGTCGGGCCAAGCGTAGACGAGGGTTCCCACCGCTTTGAATCCGGCGCGATAGCTGATCGAGACCTTGAGCTTGTCGGTCCGTGGCGCCCCACGGACGCCCGAAACCCGCACGCGGTCGGGTCCCACCCCCTCGAGTCGGATCGTCGTGAAATCCGCGACCCCATCGGGCGTGATGTACGCGCGGGGATCGCCCATCTCGTAGACGATCTGCTCCTTGACAATCGCTTCCGTGACGCGCCCCCCCGTACCCTCGTGCTTGGTCAGGATGAACGGGCCATCGGGAGTGGCCTCGATCATCGGGTAGCCGACGCCGGCGAGATCGGGGATCGTCTCCCATCCGATCATGCAGTTCCCGCCGGTTGCCTGCGCGCCGCACTCGTTGATGTGACCGGCGACGATCCCATGCGCGATCCGATCCCAGTCGTCCCAGCGCCAACCGAACTCGTGGATCATCGGCGCGTAGGTGAGCGCGGTGTCCGTGGAGCGGCCCGTCACGATCACCCGTGCGCCGCGTGCGAGCGCCTCGACGATCGGCTGGGCGCCGATGTAGGCGTTGGCGCTCTCGACGCGGTCGAGCACCTCCTCGAGCGGCCGATCGTCGTCGAGGTTCCGTAGCTCGTGGCCGCGAGCGATCAGGTCCGGCAACCGCTCCAGGATGTCGTCGCCGACGACCACACCGACCGCGACCTTGCCGCCGTGTCCCGCCTCGCGCGCGGCCTCGAGGAGCGCGTCCCGGCACGCCTCGAGGTTGACGCCGCCGGCGTTCGAGATCACGCGGATGTCTTTCTCGATCAGGTCGGGGAGGATCTCAGCGACGAGCGGTACGAAGTCGCGCGCGTATCCCTGCGAGGCGTCACGCTCCTTCTGTTTCTGGAGGATCGACATCGTGACCTCGGCCAGATAATCCAGCATGAGGTAGTCGAGCGGCCCTCGCCGCACCTGCTCGACGGGAGCGTCGAGGCGGTCCCCCCAGAACCCCTGACCGCAGCCGACCCGGAGCGTCGTCCTCACGAGGCTGCGCGGGCGGGAGGCGGAACGCGGTCGAGCCCCAGCCGCTCCAGGATCTGCTGGAATCGCGGATCGGCTCGGAGCGGGTCCCACTGGACCCCGCGCGCCAGGCGGAACAGGTAGAGATCACCCTCCGCGACGGCCTGCTCGAGCTCGTCGAGCGCCTCGTCGATCCGGCCCACTACGCCGAGGATCCAGGCGCGGTACGTGTGTGGCCACCGGTGGGCCTCCATGTTGCGGAGCACGACCGAGAAATAGCCGCTCGCGTCGCCGCGCTCGAGGCGCTCGCGTGCAGCCGTGGCGTCCGCGTCGCTCGCCTCGCCGAGGAGAACGAATTCCTCCAGCGCCTCCGAGTAGCGTCCCAAAGTCGTGTAGATCTCGAGCAGCTTGTAGTGAGCGGGTTGGAACGACGGATCGAGCGCGACTGCTTCCCGGTAATGACGGATCGCTTCGCCGAAATCGCGCGCCATCATTCGCACGTTGCCACCCTCGGTTGCGACCGGAAGCGAGACGGGGTCGAGCTCGCGCGCGCGATCGATCTCGATGTAGGCCTCGTCGAATCGTCCCATACCGGCGAGGAAGGACGCGTGCCACTGACGCGTATTGGCGTCGCCGGGCGCGAGCTCGAGAGCGCGGCGATAGTCGCTCTCGGCGGCCGCCCAATCGGCGTCGTACATATGAACGAGCGCTCGGGCACCGTAGGCCTCGCCGATCTCGGGATCGATCACCAGAGCGCGCTCGGCTGCCTCGAGCGCCCGGTCGTGGGCGTCGGGATCGGCGCTCGCCGCCCCCCACATGAGCTGATGGACGCAGGCGCTGGCGAGTCCCGCCCAGGCGGGCGCGTAATCGGAGTCGATCTGGATCGCCCGCTCGAGATGCACACGGCCACGGCGCAGGTCGGGAAGCGAGCGGCGGGCGCACGACCAGAGCCCCTTCAGATACGCATCGTAGGTCTCGCGGTTCGTCTTGGCGGCGCCGGTGAGCCGCGCCCGCTCGCGCGGCGTGAGCCGCACCTTCAGCGCTTCGACGATCTGTTCGGCGACGTCGGTCTGGATCGCGAAGATGTCCTCGAGCTGGCGATCGTAGCGATCGGCCCAGAGGTGCTGGTCGCTACGCGCATCGAGGAGCTGAGCGGTGATCCGCACGCGGTCACCGGCACGCCGGACGCTGCCCTCGAGAATGGATGCGACGCCGAGCTCGCGCCCGATCTCGCGTAGCCCCTTGGTCGTCCCCTTGTACCGCATGGCCGAAGTGCGGCTGATGACCTTGAGCCCTTCGACCCTGGCGAGCGCGGTCAGGATCTCCTCCGTCACGCCGTCCGAGAAGTACTCGTTCTCGGGATCGGGGCTCAGATTGGCGAAAGGGAGAACCGCGATGGATCCGCGGCTCGGCTCGCTCTTCGGTGTCCCAGGGGCACTCGGCGAACCGCGCGCCGCCGCGTCACGGGTCGTCGCATCGGCGCGCCGGGCGGAGAAGAGACTCACCGGCTCGGAGAGTCCTTTGAGCTCCCGCTTGCCGAGTGGCTCGAGGACGATCTCGCGTCGCGCCCGCAGATGGCGGGCGACTTCCTCGCTGACGACCACCGCGCCCGGTGCCGCCTCGCCGTGGATGCGGGACGCCACGTTGACCCCGTCGCCGTACACGTCGCCGTCCGGCGTGCCGGAGACCTCGCCGACGTGGACCCCGGCTCGGACCGACCGGCGTGGCTGCCCGCTCGCATCGAGACGGCGATCGAGGGCCCCCTGGAGATCGAGCGCCGCCGCGACGGCCGCGCTCGTGCTCGGGAACTCGGCGAGGGCGGCGTCTCCCACGAACTTGACGAGTCGCCCACCCTCGCGCGTCACCAGCCCGCGGGCCGTTTCCTGGAAGTCAGCGACGAGGTGGAGGGCGGCCTCCTCGTCCTCGGCCGACAGGCGCGTGTAGTCGACGAGGTCGGCGAACCAGACCGCGGCCAAACGCCGATCGAGGCCTTCGGGTCGTGCGCTCACCGCGACGCACCGGCCTTCAGCCGAGACCGCACCGCCCCAGGATATCGGTATAGCGTGGGTCGGCTCGCAACGAATCGAACAAGGGGTTGGCGGCAAGGCTCACCAGCGTCCAGTCGCGAATGGCCAAGCCGTGCTCGAGATACTCGAAGGCTTCGTCGATCCGGCCGGCGACCGCGCACATCGAGGCCAGGAAGACGGGTGGGGATCCTATGCGCTTGGCCATTGCCAGCGCCGCTTCCATGGGTCTGTCCGAGTCTTCCGCCCGTCCATCGGCGGGCCGTACGCCACCGTTCCCGTTGAGGATTCCGAGTATCTGCCACTGGGAGACCGCCTGCTCGTGCCGTCCCATGAAACGGTACACGTCGGCCAGCCGGAAGAGAACGATGAGAAACGACGAGTCGAGATCGATCGCGTCGCGGTAGCGAAGCACGGCCTCGTCGTACCGCCGCGCATAGAGCATGATGTTGCCCGCCTCCGTCTGGAGCGGCAGGGACAAGGGATCCAGCTCGAGCGCCCGATCGATCTCGCGCACCGCTTCGTCCATCCGTCCCATCGAAGCGAGGTAGTGCGCGTACCACTGATGCGAGGTCGCATTGCTCGGGCTGAACTCGATCGCTCGTCGAAAGCTTCCGTCGGCCTCCTCCCATTTCCACTCGCGAAGCCGGATCTCGGCCAGCACCGCGTACGCTTCCCCCAGACGGGGCTCGAGCTCCAGCGCCCGCTCCACCGCTTCGACCGCCCGCCGCAGCTTCTCCGCCGCCTTGTTCGGCTCCCACTCGGGCGAGAACGCGTGCACCGCTGCCAGGCCTGACCACGCTTGCGCGAACTCCGGATCGAGGTCGATCGCCGACTCGTACTCTTTGATCGCTCTGAGAAATGCCGCCCGCTCGCGCCGGTTCCAGAAGTGGACGCCGAGCAGGTAATGCTGGTACGCCTGCAAGTCGCGGGTCTTGGGCGACGACAGGCGTTCCCGCTCGGCCGGCTTGAGCCGAACCCGCAGCGCGCCAACGATCCGTTCGGCAACGTCGGTCTGGATGGCGAAGATGTCCTCGAGCTCGCGGTCGTAGCGAGAGGCCCATAAATGCTCGTCGTTGCGCGCGTCGATGAGCTGGGTGGTGATCCGTACCCGATCGCCGGCACGCCGAACCGACCCCTCGAGAATCGTGGCGACCCCGAGCTCCTCGCCGATCTGCCGCAGGCTCCGCTGGGATCCCTTGTAACGCATCGCCGACGTCCGGCTGATCACCTTGAGCCCCTCGATCTGAGCGAGCGAGGTCAGGATCTCCTCCATGACGCCGTCCGAGAAATACTCGTTGGCGGGATCCGAGCTCAGGTTGGCGAACGGCAGGACCGCGATCGAACGGGGTGGCGCGACCGCGACGGGGGCGACGTCCGAGTCCGTCGCGAAGCGGACTGCGAAAACCCTCGTCAACTCGGGGACGCCCTTGAACTCGCGTTCGCCGAGGGGATCGAACCTGACGACCCGGAGGTGACGCAGCTGACGCGCTACGTCCTCGCTGACGACGACCTGACCGGGCTCGGCGGCAGTGTGAATCCGCGAGGCGAGATTGACGTCGTCGCCGAGGAGGTCGCCGTCGGGCGTGGCGGCGACTTCCCCGACGTGGATGCCGACGCGAGCAATGACCGGTGGTCCGCCAATGGAATCGAGACGCGGCGCGAACGCTTTCGCGAGGTCGAGGGCCGCTGAAACCGCGCCTCCGGCGCTGGGGAATTCGACCATGGCGGCGTCCCCGATGAACTTGACGAGGCGCCCGCGGTGGGTCCCGACGACCTCGCGGATCGCGTTCTGAAACCGCTCGACCGCGCCGAGCGCCGCGTCCTCGTCCTCGACCGCGAGACGCGTGTACCCCACGATGTCGGCGAACCACACGGCGGCCAGCCGACGGTCGAGCGCCTGCGACCGGTTCACCGGTGAGGCTCGGATCGAACGAAGACGTGCATGAGGGGGGACCGAAGGTAGAGGGAGGCTCGATCACCGAGCAACGCCCGCCACTTTCCCCAGCCCCATCCGCTCCAGGACCTCGGCGAAACGAGGGTCCTCCCGCAGGGGGTCTAGAAACGGCTGCATGGCGAACGTCACCACCACGACGTCCCGCACCTCCAGTCCTTGTTCGACGAACTGGAACGCCTCCTCCAGATGCCCGACGACTGCGCACATGATCGCGATGTAGCCGGGGGGAGCCCCCGCGTCTCGCCCCGACGCGATCAGCTCCTCGAGTCCCGCATCCGGGGCCAGCTCCACTTCCGGCAGAACGAGGAGCGCCGCGTTTCGCCATTGGGCGTGCGCCTCGGCGTGCCGTCCCAGGTGGTGATAGAGGTTGGCGAGCATCCCGGCGGCCGGCAGGAAGCGGGGGTCGAGCTCGAGCGCGTAGCGCAGCCGTTGCTCGGCCTCGTCGAACCGGCGGGCGAGCACCATGACAAGGGCCGCCTGGGTCTGCACCGGTAGTGACAGCGGATCGAGTTCCAAGGCTTTCTCGACCTCCGGGAACGCCTCCTCGAGGCGACCCACCGAAGACAGGAAGTGCGCGCGCCACTGCCGAGCCGTCGCATCACCGGGGGCGAGCTCGACGCCACGACGGGAATGGAGCTCGGCCTCCTCCCACTTCCATTCCCGCATGCAGATCTGGCCGAGCACGGCATGAGCGATCCCCAGAGTGGGGTCGAGCTCCAGCGCTCGCTCGACCGCTTCGGTCGCGCGACGAAGGCTCTCGCGGGCCGCGGAAGGGTCCCAGTCGGTCATCAGCGCGTGGACTCCGGCAAGGCCCGTCCACGCCTCGGCGAAGGACGGATCGATCTCGATCGCCGACTGGAACTCCGCGACCGCACGAGCAAGCGGCGCCCGCTCGCGGCGATTCCAGAAATGCATCCCGCGCAGGTAGCGCTGGTAGGCGTCGACGTCGCGCGTCGGCGTCTCCGCCAGTCGCGCGCGCTCGACCGGAGTCAACCTGCCCTTCAATGCTTCGACGATCCGCTCGGCGACATCCGTCTGGATCGCGAAAATATCTTCGAGGTCGCGATCGTAACGTGATGCCCACAGGTGCTCGTCCGTGCGCGCGTCGATCAGCTGAGCCGTGATCCGCACGCGGTCGGAAGCGCGCCGTACCGACCCCTCCAGGATCGTCGCGACGCCGAGCTCCTCTCCGATCTGACGAACGCTTCGGTCGGTGCCCTTGTAGCGCATCGCCGAGGTCCGGCTGATCACCTTGAGGCCCTCGATCTGAGCCAGCGCTGTGAGGATCTCCTCCATGACGCCGTCGCTGAAGTATTCGTTGTCCGGGTCGGGGCTCAGGTTGACGAACGGGAGGACGGCGATCGACCGGGGTGTGGCGGTCGCGGCGTGTCGCGGTCGGTCCCCGGATGCGCGTCGCGCCACGAACACACGCGTCATCTCGGGAACACCCTTCAGCTCACGCTCGCCGAGGGGCTCGAAGCGGATCTCTCGATTATGCCGCAGCTGCCGCGCGACCGAGTCGCTGACGACGACCTGGCCGGGCTCGGCGGCGGTGTGGATGCGGGAAGCGAGGTTGACGTCGTCGCCCAAGAGATCCCCCTCCGGTGTCGAGACGACCTCGCCCACGTGCACACCCACGCGCGCGACGACCGGCCCATGGCCTTCCCCCGAGAGGCGGTGGCCCAACGTGTCGATCAGCGCGAGCCCGGCGGCGACCGCCCCCTGAGCGCTGGGGAACTCGACCAGAGCCGCATCGCCCATGAGCTTGACGAGGCGGCCGTGATGCGGTTCGGTGACGTCGCGCACGACCTTCTGGAAGCGCCGAACCGCCGCCAGCGCGGCGTTCTCGTCCTCCGCCGCGAGGCGCGTGTACCCGACGATATCGCCGAACCAGACAGCGGCCAGCCGGCGCGGGAGCCGTTCCGGGCTCGTCACTCGGCGAGGATCTTCAGGTCGCCGAGCTCCTCGGGTCGGGCGGCGCTCTCGCGACCGAGCGACTCGCGCACGTACGCCCGCCACCATGCCCAGCCGTCGCCCGGCTCACGATACCGATCGAGCGCGTCCCACGTCCGATCGTGGACCTGGCGGGCCAATTCCATCGCCTGATCGTGGCTCACCCCCTCGGCACCGAGCCAACGCCGGCCGATCTGGGCGTGCAGGACCTCGTCGGCCCAGTCGTAGTCGTGGAAGTGAGCGCTCAAGGGATCAGCAGCGGCCACGGCGGTCTCGTGCTCGTAGCGCTTGCCCGTCTCGCCGGCCATGAGCGACTGCTCGATGGCCCACAGGACGACCTGCCGTTCGAGCGCCGAAGCGTGGAGGTTGAGCCGCAGCGAGAAGCCGACGTTGAGCGGCAGGCGAGTCCAGTCGATTCCCCGCGCGGCGAGACCCACCGTTCCCATCATGGCGTGTCGCGCCTCATCCCACAGCTGCCGCGCGTAATCGTGATAGAACTCCCAAGGACGGCCGCGACGCTCCCACAGGAACGAGGCCATCATCTCCGGCACGTCCATCTCGAGGGCGCGCTTGCAGAGGAGCGCGAGGTTCCGCTCCTCAGCGGAAACGTCGGACGCGGCGTAGACCTGGTGAGGCGGGAAGTCGAACTGATGGAGCCCCGCGAAGCGAGCGTCCCTGCGCGGTCGGAAATCCGGTACGTACGGCGCGGCTCCGCGCGGCGCGGGGAGGGGTTCCGAGTACGGCTCGCCATCGCCCGCGATCCCCCGCGCCGCCTCTAGATACGCCCGGAGGTGGCGCTCCCAAGCGGCGGCTCGCTGGCCCGCCCCCTCGCTTTGCGTTTCCAGGGCGTCGGCCGCGCGCTCGCCCCACGCGATCGCGTCCTCCTCCTCGAGCGCCGCCATCCGCAGGACGCGCGTCGTCGGATGGTCGACCAGCGGGTTGGCGGCGGCGAGGTGTTGGCGGAAGGCGTCGAGGAGAGCCGGACGGGCCAC
>JBHEOA010000095.1:0-2941 GCA_046261835.1 Gemmatimonadota bacterium | reverse complement strand
CAGGGCGCCCAAGTGGTCTTCTCGGCCGGCCGTCTCGAACAGCGTATCGCCAGCGTGACGTGCACGGTCGGCTCGGGCACGGTCAGCGACAAGAAGGCGGAGGTCCATTTCACGACCGCGCAGGCTCTGGTCTGCGTCGGGTGGAGCTGACGGGTTTAGGATCTTTCGAGGGGCCGCTCGAGGAAGGATCGTATCGGGGGGCCGAACGCCTCCGGATGGAGGAGGAAGGAGTCGTGGCCGGTGTCGAGGTCGAGCATCAGGAGCTCGGCCGGGCGGCCAGCGGTCGTGAAGGCATCGGCCAGCTCCGCGATCTCGCTCGGAGGGATCAAGACGTCGGTCGTCACGCCGACGAGCAACGTCTCGGCGATGATCTGCTTCACGCCCTCGATCAGACCGCCTCGCCCCCGCCCGAGGTCGTGGAGGTCCATCGCGCGCGAGAGGTAGAGGTAGGAGTTCGCGTCGTACCGCTGGGCGTACCTCTCACCTTGATGGCTCAGGTATGATTCGATCTCGAAGCGCCCCTCGAAGCTGAACATATCGCCATCCCGCCATGCGCGGCCGAAGCGCCGCGTCCACTCGCGGTCCGAGCGGTAGGTGATCGTGCCGAGCTCGCGGGCCAGCGCCAGTCCCCTGGCAGGCTGAGCTCGGCCATAGTAGTCGCCGCCGTGCCAGTCCGGGTCGAGCATGACCGCGCGCCGCTGAACCCGCCGGAGCGCGATCGCGAAGGGGTGCGTCATCCCCGATGCCGAGATCGCGATCAGGCGCGCGAGCTCGCCCGGGAAGAGCGCCGCATACTCGAGGGCGAGCATCCCGCCCATCGACGAGCCGACGACGGCGTGGAGCCGCTCCACGCCGAGTGATTCCAGCAGCGCGTGCTGGAGCCCCATCATGTCACGAAGGGTCACGACCGGAAAGGAAAGCGCGTAGGGCTCGCCGGTCGCCGGATCGATCGAGGACGGACCGGTCGAGCCATGGCAACCGCCCAGCACGTTGGCGCAGACCACGTACCATCGTTCCGTGTCGAGCGCCTTGCCGGGGCCCACCATGTCCTCCCACCAACCGGGCTCGTCAACCGGCGTATGGCGCGCGGCGTGCGCCGAGGGGGAAAGGCCGGTGGTCAAGAGCACCGCGTTGTCGCCGCGGAGCTCCCCCCATGTCTCGTACGCAGTGACGGGTCGCTCGATCGCCTTCCCGGCCTCGACCGCGAACGATCCCGGATGAGTCCAGTGCTGACGAAACGGCTCGTTCACGGGCCGGCATTCTAGCACGTCCCTACCTTTGTGGTCATGCGACCTTTGCGGCTCGCGCTGTGTCAGATCAACACTACGGTCGGCGACCTCGAAGGGAATCTGGCGCGAATCCGGGGGGCGCTCGTCACGGCCGAGGAGAAGCGACCCGACGTCGTCGTCTTTCCCGAGCTGGCGATCAGCGGCTACCCCCCCGAAGACCTCCTGCTCAAGCCTTCGTTCCTCGAGGATGTCGAGGAGGCGCTTCATGCGCTCGCCGGGGAGATCGGCGAGGCGGTCGTGATCGTCGGTTACCCTCAGCGCGATACCGACGTCTTCAACGCGGCCGCGATCCTGAGGCAAGGGGCAATCCGGCACGTCTACCGCAAACGATACCTGCCGAACTACGGAGTCTTCGACGAGAACCGCTACTTCCAACGCGGCGACGCGATTCCGGTCTACGGACTCGGGGACGTGACGATCGCCGTCAACATCTGCGAAGACATCTGGTACCCTGGCGAGCCGCTGACCGTTCAGGCCCAGATCGGCAATGCTCAGCTGGCCATCAACCTCTCGGCCTCACCCTATCACGCCGGCAAGGGAGTCGATCGCGAGCGGATGATCGCGACCCGCGCCGAGGACAACGCCGTCATGATCGCCTACTGCAACCTGGTAGGGGGGCAGGACGAGCTCGTCTTCGACGGTCAGTCGCTGGTGATCGACGAGAATGGCGAGCTCGTCGCCCGTGGGGCCGCGTTCGACGAGGACTTGGTCGTGGTCGACCTGTTGTTGGATCGGGTCTTTCTCGAACGGTTGCACGATCCCCGCCGGCGCAAGATCCGCGAGCGGGGGCTCGCATCGAGACTCAGAGTCGAGCGGATCGAGCTAGGCGATCTCCGCGAGGGCGGAGACACGTCTCTGATCATCGGTACGATCGCGCCCACGTCATCGAGCCGGTCGGCCGAGATCCTTACCGCCGTGACGCTGGGCCTCCGCGACTACTTCCGCAAGAACGGCTTTCGCGAGGCCGTGATCGGGCTCTCCGGCGGGATCGACTCTGCTGTTGCAGCCGCGATCGCCGCGCACGCCCTCGGACCCGAGCGGGTACACGGCTACTATCTCCCTTCGCCGTACTCTTCGGAGGAGAGCCGGTCGGGAGCGCGCGCGGTCGCGGAGAATCTCGGGATCTCATTCGGCGAGATTTCGATCGACCCGATCTTCGGCGTTTACCGCGGGGCGCTCGCGCAGGCATTCGTGGATCGAGCGGAGGACAAAACGGAGGAGAACCTCCAGGCCCGGATCCGCGGGAACCTGCTGATGGCGCTCTCGAACAAGTTCGGCTGGCTCGTTCTCGCCCCCGGAAACAAGAGCGAGCTCTCGGTAGGCTATTGCACGTTGTACGGCGACATGGTCGGGGGCTTCGCCGTGCTCAAGGACCTCTACAAGACCGAAGTGTACGACGTTGCGGCGGAGATCAACCGTCGGTCGGGGAAAGAAGTCATCCCTGTCGCCACCATCGAGCGCGCCCCGACGGCCGAGCTCAGGTCGGGGCAGAGAGACGCCGACACGCTGCCCCCTTACGACATCCTAGATCCCATCCTCGAGGCGCACATCGAGGACGATCTCGGATGGGAGGAGATCGTGGGGCTCGGGTATCCCGAGGAAACGGTGCGCTGGGTGGTGCACGCCGTCGACGAGAACGAGTACAAGCGGCG
>JBHEOA010000094.1:0-10562 GCA_046261835.1 Gemmatimonadota bacterium | reverse complement strand
GTGCCGATGAACTGCGTGACGTAGCTGACCCCCTCTTCCGGCTCGATCGCGATCGCAAGCGCGTCGTTCTCCGCTTCGATCGAGGCGAGCTCGACGCCCGAGGACGCGTAGAAGCGGCCCGCCAGCATGGCGCGGATCAGGGTTTCGGTGCTCAAGCTGTCCGTCTGGACGACGACCCACCCGCGCCCCGGCTGGGCGCCGCCCGAGCCGGTCATGTGGTAATCGTGCGTGTCGTCGGTCCCTACGCCGTAGAGGATCCCATCGCCGCGCCGCAGTCGACCGGCCAGCGCCAGGTCCCACATCCGATCGGTGCTCGGATGGAGCGAATCGCCGGCGTTATGAACGAGGAAGTGGCCGTTGTACACCTCGAAGAAGGCGGGACCCGCGGGTTCGACCCCGCCCATCCCCTCCAGATGCTCGGCCTCGAGCGCCCACTCGTAGTTCGGATGGTTCACCTGCGCGAAGACGAGGCGGCCAGTCCTGCGACCCTGCTCCCGCACCGCTGCGACGTCGTTGGCGATGACCTCGGCGATCGAGCCTCCGCCCTGAGGCGGGATCGTCTCGACGAGGTTCGCGCCGTTGAGGTGGATCGGCGTCCCCTCGAAGATGTCGCTGATCTCCTCGCCGGAGACGAGGAGGAACCGGTTCGGCTCCTCGAATCGGGGCGCCAGCTCGGTGGGCGTGCGGAGTCGCACCTCGAGCGTCGCGCTTCCGCGCGTCTCGATCCAATCCCGACCCATCACCTCGCGATAGCGCTCGAGGCTCGCCCCCAAGCTTTCCGCGTGGGCGATTTCGATCCAGCGGACCTCGTGGGGCACGATGTTATGGTCGGTGATCGATAGAAAGTGATAGCCGTGGCGCTTGTACCACTCGACCGCGAGCTCGGGAAACTCGTCCCCGTCGCTCCACAGCGTGTGGGTGTGGAGGTTCCCCCGCCACCACCGAGGAGCGTCGTGCTGCGGGCCCTCCTGCGCCATCAAAGGGGCGGCCGTCGCGAAAAGAGGAAGCATGACCATTGCGACACGAACGCTCACCCCTTCACGCTCCCCATCATGATCCCCTCGATGTAGTAGCGCTGGAGAGCGAGGAACAGGACCAGGACCGGTAGCACCGTCAGCACCGAGCCCGCCATCATCAGCTCAGTATCCTGCACGTGCTCGCCGACAAGGTTCGCGAGCCCGACCGGCAGCGTGTACATGTCGGCATCGGTCAGGACGATGAGCGGCCACATGAAATCGTTCCACACGCCGAGAAACGTGAAAATCCCGAGCGTGATCAGGATCGGCTTGCAAAGTGGCAGGATGACCGACCGGTAGATGCGGAACTCGCTCGCGCCGTCGATCCGGGCGGCGTCGAGTAGATCGTCGGGGATCCCGAGCGCGTACTGGCGGATGAGGAAGATCCCGAAGATCCCCGCCATGGCAGGCACGATGACCCCACCGTAGGTGTTGACCAGACCCAGCTCCTTGAGGAGGAGGAACAGCGGAAGCAATGCGACCTGGAGTGGGATGACGAGTCCGCCGAGAAGGACGCGAAAGAGCGGATCGCGACCGCGGAACCGCAGCTTGGCGAAGGCATACCCCGCCATCGAGTTGAACAGGAGCGAGATCGCCGTCACGGCAGTCGCCAGGAGCGCACTGTTCAGCAAGTGGCGCCCCACATCGAGGCGGACGAATAGCTCGCGGTAGTGTTCGAGTGTTGGCTCATCCGGCAGGAACGAGGGCGGGAAGGTGTTGGCCTGGCCGGTCGGCATAAACGAGGCCGACACCATCCAAATGAGAGGGGTCAGTGTGAGCAACGCACCCACCAGGAGCATGGCGTAGAGCGCGATCCGGGCGAGCGCCCGCCGCGGGGGCCGGCTCACGCTTGCTCCCCCCGCTGGAATCGGAGCTGGAGGAGCGTGACGGCGAAGATGATGAGGAAGAGCACGAACGCGATCGCCGCCGCGTACCCCATGTTCCACCAGCGAAAGCCCTGCTCGTACATGAGGAGGACGACGCTCATCGTCGACTGCAGCGGCCCTCCTTGCGTCATGACGTACGGCTCGGCGAAGAGCTGGAAGTAACCGATCATGGTGATGATCGTGACGAACAGGAACGTGGGAGCGAGCATCGGGAGCGTGACGTTACGGAACTGTTGCCATGCGTTGGCGCCGTCCAGCTCGGCTGCTTCGTAGAGCTCGCCCGGGATGCTCTGCAGACCCGCGATGAAGACCACCATGTTGTAGCCGAAGTTCTTCCACACGGCGAGCAGGATGATCGCCGGCATTGCCCACCGCGGATCGCCGAGCCAGTTGATGGGATCGACGCCGAAAAAACCGAGGCCGTAGTTGAGAAGGCCAAAGCGGGGGTGATAGAGGTAGCGCCAGACCACCGCGACCGCGACGAGCGTCGTCACGACCGGTGCGAAGTAGATCGTTCGGAAAAGCGCCTTGAAGCGGGTCAGGCGCGCGTTGATCAGAAGTGCGGCCGCGAGCGACACCGCGATCGTCAACGGACCGCCGACCAGCGCGAAGTAGAACGTGTTGCCGAGCGCTTTCCAGAAGATCGGATCTGCGAGGAGGGCGGTGTAGTTCGCGAGTCCTGTGAAGCGGGCGTTGTCGAAGCTCGCGACCGCGTAGATGTCGAAATCGGTGAAGCTGAGGAGGAAGGCCGCGAAGACCGGAACGAAGAAGAAGACGACGATGACGATGAGAGCCGGCGCGACGAACCACCATCCCACGCCGACCCGATCGCGAATGCGACCGCGCGACGCTCGCGCCACGGCGGCCGCGGCAGCAGGTGCTCCCGCGCGCGCGATCTCGCTCTCGGCGCGCCCCGGCGTGGTCATCTAACCGCTTCTTCTTCTTCGCGCTGTGCCAGCATCCACCGCCTCTTCGCCAGCATCCGGTCGACGTCGCGATCGAGAGCTGTGAGCGTCTGATCGACCGTCATGCTTCCCCGGACCGCCGCCTCGCCGCGCTCGTAAACGCGGGTTGCGATCCGCTCCCACTCGGGCACCTGGGGGAGAGGCGTGACGCGTCGGAGCTGCTCATGGAAAGCACGGGCCTGTGGATCGCCGGCTAACGCCGGAGCCTCCCACGCCTCGACGCGCGCCGGGAGATCGCCCATGAGATCATAGAATCGGAGCTGGACCTCGGGACGTGATAAATACTCGATGAGGCGCCACGCGCCGTTCTTCGATTCCGAGTCGGCGAAGATGACCAGGCTCGAGCCCCCGGCCATCGACACCCCCAAGCTGTCGGGTCCCGGCAGCGGTGCGGTCGTCCACGGGACGTTCGCGGATAGTCGGCGACGAAACTCGCCTATGTTCCAGGGCCCGGTGATGACCATTGCGAATTCGCCACGCTCGAACTGCTGATAGAGGTTGGCGAGCTGTGTGTTGGCGATGGCCGGCGCATAGCCGCGGCGGAAGAGGCCGACGTAGAACTCGAACGCCTCGCGGAAGGGCTTCTGCCGGAAGGCGCCCCGGCGGCCGTCGTCGCGGAGGAGTTGGGAGCCGTTCTGAAGCCCAAGGATGACCGGTTGGGGCCATTCATTGGTCGGGAGCAGGATGGGCCATTCCCGCTCTCCCATACGCTGTCGCAGCCGTGCCATCGCATCGAGCCACTCGGCCCAGGTCTCGGGCGGATCGCGGTACCCCGCCTCTTCCAGCAGATCGGTGCGATAGAAGAGAACGCGCGTATCGGCATACCAGGGGATCCCGTACGTGCCGCCCTCGACCACATTGGTCTGCCAGATCCCCTCGAAGTAGGCCCCCGGGGCGACGACCGTGGAGCGCCCGATCCAGGGGTCGAGCCGTTCGAGCGCTCCGAGCGCGACGAACTCCGGAACCCAGGTATTGCCGAGCTGAGCGACATCCGGCGTCGCTTCACCGACGAACGCGGTCAGGAGCTTCTCGTGCGCGGCGGTCCACGGGACCTGCTGGACCTCGACTCGAACTCCCGGGTTCTCGCGCTCGAACTCAGGGACCAGCTCGCCGACGACCTCCCCCTCGCGTCCGAAACCCCAGAACTCGACGACCTCGACGCCGTCGTCGGCCGCGCCGCAGCCGAACGCCAGCGCGGTACCGCAGCCGAGCAGGAGGCGCGCTAGCGCCGCGAGCGCCCTCATTCGCCCTCGCAATGGCCTTCCAGCCAGCCGCCGCGGAACCCCGCGCGGCACAGCCCACGCACGATGTAGGGACTCTCTTTCATGAGCTCCCACACGAGCCCGCTCCTCTGGTTTTCGATCATGATGAGGATCGGGCCTTGATCGATTCCCAGCTGGTCGGTGTCGAACCAGCCAACCCCGGGGACGACATGGCCGTGCTTGAGCCGCGCCCCTGGAGCGGTGAACGTCGGATTGAAGGCATCGAGGAAACCGTACTGATTGAAGAGGTGTTGGTCGTAACGCCGCCGCATCGCGACGAGAGCCGGCACGGCGATCTCCGGCGCGAAGACGATTGCGCCACCGGCCGCCGTGGGGGCGATCGTCCCATCGTCCCGGACTTCGTAGGGCCCGGCCCCGCGAGCAGCGTAGCTGTAGAACTGCCGTTGCCGTCCAGCGAGGAAGAGAGTCGTGTCGGCGGGACCGTCCGAAGCTGTCAGCCCCCAGATTTCTGCCCCATAGCCCACCCAGTCGCCAGGGTTGTCGATCGCGTACGCGCGTTGGGCGTACGTCGCACGGCGCGCGTTCTCGAAGTAGTCGATTCCCTTGTTCCGCATATAGGGGTCCTGGATTCCACGAAAGTCGACCCAAACATGCGAGTACTGGTGGCCGAAGAGGGGCGCGAATCCGAGGCACTCATAACCGTAGAATTCGCCCCAGCGGTAGGTCGCGGTCCACTCCGCCCACGCCGCGGGCTCAATCGGGTGGGTCGGCGAGCCCAGGGCCAGGATGTAGAGGAGCATCGCCTCGTTGTAGCCCCGCCAGTCGTAATCGATGAACCCGTTCTCCGGCCGCCACCCCATCGAGACGAGCGGCGGGCGCACCTGCGCCCACGGCCAGTCGACTCGCAGGTAGATCGAGTCGGCGTAGGCTCGGATCGCGATCTCGCCTGGGTCGTCCGTCTCGTCGAAGTACTCACGGGCCGCGAGGACGCCGCCGAGGAGAAGGGCTGTGTCGATCGTCGAGAGCTCGACCGTCTCGAATCGATGACCCGTATCCATGTCGAGGAAGTGGTAGAAGAACCCTTTGTAACCCGTCACGCCGGTGGCCGCGGAGTCCTGGGGCGCCTGCCAGAAGAAGCGGAGCGTCGCGAGGACCCGTTCCTCGGCCTCTTCGCGCGTCACCCAGCCACGCTCGACGCCGACCGGGTAGGCGGTCAGGGCGAAGCCCACCGCCGCGACGCTCGAGAACGACTCGGTCGGCCAGCGGTCGGGCGTGAGGCCCATCTCGGAGTCCGAGAGATCCCAGAACCACTCGAACGTCCGCGTCTGGAGCGTATCGAGGAAGGCCCGTGCGGAAGGCTCGACGGGAGGGACGCCGACCGGCGGGGGTTCCGCGCGCGGACGGGCAGCGGGCGCGCACGCCCACAGAAAAAGCGATACCCACAAAAGGCCCCACGCCCACAGACGAAGCGGCGCGGCGAGAAAGAACCTCGCGCGCGCCGCCACCGTCCTCATCGACGGGCGATCCCGCCGCTCAGAACTCGTAATCCACGCCGAGCTGAAGCCTGCGCGACGGGGCATCCCCCACGTTGCAGAACGCCGCCGTACCGTGGCGCTCGGCCTGGCTCGGACTCTGCACGATCTCTCCGGTTTCGCGGTTGAA
Source organism: Gemmatimonadota bacterium (assembly GCA_046261835.1). Classification (GTDB taxonomy): domain Bacteria; phylum Gemmatimonadota; class Gemmatimonadetes; order JACCXV01; family JAHWKZ01; genus JBHEOA01. Next base: position 4,809 of record JBHEOA010000094.1, on the reverse strand, counting down.
GTCGCCGAAGAACTGCTCGAAGCAGGTGAAGTTCTCCCAATCGAAGACGTTGAACAGCTCGACTACGAGTCCTACGCTCTGGCCTGGGCGCAGGAACGGAAACTCCTTCTCGAGCCTGAGGTCGATCCGCTTGAACTCGCCGTCCTCGGGGCGTCTGGAGTTCCGGCGCTCGCCCGGCGGGAAGTCGTCGAAGAGGGTGTTGTTGTTGGGGTCGCCCCCGACGAACGCGCTGATCGGACGCGCCGAGGCGAGGGTCCCGATTCCGCTCAGCAGGAAATCCCATGGCAGCCCCACGATGCCGTTCACGACGAGTCTGTGCCGCTCGTCAGTCTCGGACGGGAACTTCTCGAACTCCTCCGGCGAGAGGATGTCCAGCGTGAAGCGCCCCTGAAAGTCCTGCTGGGACTCGGACAACGTGTAGGCCAACTGCGCACCCCAATTCGAGGCCTCGCTGTAAGGCTTGCCGAGCTGGATCATCAAGGCGTCGTACCACGTCCTCCCCTCGTCCGTGGAGATGAGGAGGTTCCCGAAGCGCGGCGTGTCCAGGCAGCACGACCCGTTCGGCCGCCGGTTGCCGAACATCCATGTCGGCTGATTGTAGCCGCGCACGCCGGTGTAGTTGATCGAAGCCATGAGATCGCCGATCGCCTGACGCACGCCGATCGTCCATTGCCACGCCTTCGGTGGCTTGGTGTCGTTCTCGAGCAGGAACACCTCGGGCTTGCCGCCCGGTAGGCGTTGTGCCGCCAGCGCCGTCAGCCCCTCCCGGCTCAGGAACTGGTCCTGCCACGCGATCGTCGGGCTCCCGCCCGGGTCGGGTCCACCCTCCTCCGAGAATCGGAATCGGATGATCGTCCACTTGAGCCGCCATGCCTCGTCGAGCCCGAAGTCGTAGAAGACGCGGTCGAAGAAGAGGCCGCCGCCGCCGAAGAGCACCGTGCTCGTGTCACCCGTCAGGTCGTAGGAGAAGCCGACTCGCGGCTGGAACATATTCTTATAGCCTCCGCGGTCGCCCCCGTCGGTGAAGAAATCCGCCTGCTGCTCCGGCGTCAGGAAGACCGCGACCTCCTGCCGGACCGAATCGGGGGTAACCCAGTCGTTGTTCAGCATGTTGGTCTCATAGTCCCACCGGATCCCGAGGTTCAGCATCAGCCTATCGGTCGGGCTCCAGTCGTCCTGGACGTAGAGACCCAACTCCTCGTTGGAGCTGCTCAGGTCGGGATCGCCGAAGCCGACCTCCGCGCGGAACGGGATCATGAAGTCCTCGTCCTGACGGAAGAAGAACTGCGGGTTACCAACGATCTCCTTGCGCGCGTCGTAGTTCAGAAAATCGACGTAGGCGCCGGCCTTGAGGACGTGGCTCCCGTTCCACTCGGGAAGCGTGTACGTGATGTCGTCGCGCAGAGCGAGCCGGTCCTGGACGAACTCCTGCTCACAGCAGGCGCCGCCGAGCCAGAAGCCGATTCCGCTCTCGAAGAGAAGCCCGGGCTCGTCGATGTTGAGCGGGACCGGATGCCACTGGAAGCGCTGCCATTCGACGAGCGCCTCATTGAAGATTCGGTCGCGGGAGTACTCCCACCGGCCGATGCCGGTATAGACATCGTTGTTGAAGTCCTCGGCGCGCGACCTCGGTTGATCCCCGCCGAAGTTCCGTACCTCGAACTCGTCCCGGATGTGGAGGCTCCCTTCGAAACGGTGCCGCTCACTCGGCTGGAAGGTGGCCTTCCCGAAGAAAAGGTTCGAGCGCAGCTCCTGATTGCTGGAGGTTCCCTGAAGCTGCTCGACCTGACTCTGTACGGGAATGCCCGCCACGGATGCGGGCAAACGTGCGATGTCGGCCGCCGAAACCGTCTTGATGTTCTGTGGGACGTCGCGGTAGTTGCCCTCGTACGAGCCGAAGATGAACGCCCGGTCCTCCACGATCGGGCCGCCGAGCGTCAAACCGAACTGCTGGCGGCCGATGTCGCGAACGTCCACCTCCTGGCAGTCCGCCGCCTGGCCGGGGGCGTCGCAGGCCTGGAACGGGTCCTTGCCGATGAAGTTCTCGTTCTGACCGAGGAAGAACGCGCTCCCCTCCCATTGGTTGGTGCCCGACTTCGTTTTCGCGGTGATGACCGCGCCGGCCGCCTTCTGGTACTCGGCCTTGTAGTTCTGCGTGATGACGCGGAACTCCTCGACCGCATTCTGCGGGAAAGGATTTCCTTGAACGACCGCGTCCTGGCCGACGATGCCTTGCGTCAAGACGTCGTTCTTGAAGCTCGCCCCGTCGATGAAGAGGTTGATCTGCTCGGCCGGCAGTCCACCGGCCCGAATGCTCTCACCTCCCGGCGTCGGCGTCACCCCGGGTGCCAGCTTGGCGAACTCCAGGAAGTTGCGGTTCAGGAGGGGGAGGTTCTCGATCTGGGCCTGGGTGATGTTGGTCGCGACCTCGGTCGTCGTGGGCTCGATGATGCGTTCGCTCTGGAGGACCGCCGCGATGCCCGGAACTTCGATGGCCTCCCGGAAAAGAAGGACATCGGCTCTCAGGTCCTGGCCGATCTGGATCTGCACCTCCTGGGTCTGAGCTCCGTACGAAGGGTGAGAGTACTCGACCGAGTAGACTCCCGGAGGCAAACCGGCGAGGTTGTAGAACCCGCCTTCCTCGGTCAGCATGCCGCGCTGGAAACCCGTCTCGTCGTTGCGAGCCCTCACCGAAGCGCCGGCCAGCGGCTGGCCACTTTCGTCCAGGACATAGCCGCGCAACGCGCCTGAGCTGGTCTGAGCCGGCAGGAGAGCCGGCGCGAGGAACGCGCAGAGGAAGAACAGCGCGTTCGCCATGGCTCGCGAAGCGAACGTAGAGCTTCTCATTGCTGGGACCTCCCGGATAGAGTGTGGGTGGCAGGACGAACATTCAACGCGTCCCGGCTTTCCTGCGGGTACGCGCCAGTTGAAGCGCGAATCATCAGCCTCGGAGGCAAGATCTCGTTTCGCTTCTGGTGCTCGTTTCGCTCGGCGATCGCGCGCAGCAGCTTATCGGTCGCGAGCCGGCCAAGCCCGATGATGGAGACGCCGACCGAGGTGAGCGGCGGAGTCAGATAGCGGGCGACCGGCGTGTCGTCGAAGCCCGCCACCGCGACGTCCTCCGGAACCGACCCTCCGACCGCGCGCACAGCGCTGAGCACGCCTATGGCGGTCGAGTCGTTGGCGGCGAACACCGCCGTGGGCCGAGGACGCCGTCTCAGGAGCTCGCGGGTCGCGCGCTCACCACCGGCCTTGGTGAAATCTCCCATTACCTCCCACTCGAGCTCGGGCTCCACGCCGTGCTCGCTCAGCGCTGAGCGATACCCCCGCAGCCGTTCCTCGGCGTCGTAGTTGCCGTTGGGACCCCGGATGAAGGCGATACGGCGATGACCAGTGGATAGCAGGTGCCGGGTCATCTCGTTCGCGCCCTCGAAGTTGTCGACGTTGATCGAGTCGTACGCTCCGTCCTTCACCCGACAATTCAGCAATACGACCGGAAGGTGGGGGGGGAGATTGGCTTCGAGGGTGCGTGCGTCGATGTGGGGCGACATCACGATCAGCCCGTCCACACGACCTCGCATGGCGCGCAGAGCGGCCCGGATCTCGGTCCCATCGTTATGCGAGCTGGAGACGAGCAGGTGGTAATGATGACGCTGCGCCTGGGCATCGATGCCGCGAATGACTTCCGAGAAGAACTCACCGTAAAGGTCGGGCAGGAGGACCCCGATCGTCATCGTCCGGCGTGTGATCAGGCTGCGAGCCGCGCTGTTGGGGACGTAGCGCAGCGTCTCCGCCGCCGTCAGGATTCGGCGGCGAGTCTCCTCCCGGATGGGTCCACTGTCGTTGAACGCGCGGGAAACCGTTCCGACCGCTACGCCCGCCTCCCGCGCTACGTCCTTAATTGTCGTGCTCAGGCACCCCTCCTGAGGCGAGCGGATGGATGGAAACGTTTCCACCCATCGTATATGTTCGGCCGAATCGCTGTCAAGCTCGGTCTCACTCCGAATACGGTGAGAGGCCACGATCCACCGTCTCACTGGGGGTCTCGATGACCGCGGACTACCAGTTCCCTCCGGACTTTCTGTGGGGGGCCGCGACCTCCGCCTATCAGGTCGAAGGCTCGCCTCTCGCTGACGGCGCGGGCCACAGCGTGTGGCACCGGTTCTCCCACACGCCTGGCCACGTACGGATGGGAGATACCGGAGACGTCGCGTGCGACCACTATCAGCGCTACTCGTCCGATGTCGAGCTGATGGCCGAGCTAGGGCTACGCGCGTACCGCTTCAGCATGTCGTGGAGCCGCGTCTTTCCCGCCGGGCGCGGGCAAATCAACTCGCGCGGTCTCGACTTCTACGCGCGGCTGATCGATGCGTTGCTCGCGCGGGATATCCGGCCGGTCGTGACGCTCTACCACTGGGATCTACCTGCCGCCCTCGACGATCTCGGAGGCTGGCTCAACCGTGACATTGCCGGCTGGTTCGCCGAGTACGCGAGTGCGGCTTTCCGGGCGCTCGGCGACCGGGTCGACCTGTGGACCACGCTGAACGAGCCATGGGTCGTGGTCGACGGCGGATACCTGCACGGCGTGCTGGCCCCCGGCCACCGGAATCTTTTCGAGGCCCCGATCGCCGCTCACAACCTGCTGCGAGCCCATGCCGAGGCGGTGCGCGCCTATCGGGCGGAGGGTCGAGGAGCGATCGGGCTCGTCGTCAACATCGAGCCGAAGCATCCGGCGACCGAGCGAAAGTCCGACCGCGAGGCGGCGGATCGCGCGCACGCGTACATGAACCGCTGGTTTCTCGATCCGGT
>JBHEOA010000093.1:0-8626 GCA_046261835.1 Gemmatimonadota bacterium | reverse complement strand
TCTACCTCCACGTGGATCTGGACGTTCTCGACCCTAGTGCGGTGCGGGCGAACCAGTACGCCGCTCCGGGCGGCTTCACGGTGGGAGAATTGCGCGAGATGATCGACCTGGTCCGATCGCGAATGGAAATCGAAGCGGTGGCCCTGACCTCCTATGACCCCATCCTCGACCCCGAGGAGCGCATGGCGCGAATCGGTTTCGACATCATCGAAACAGTCCTCGAGTAGTGCGATCGACCCTCCTCCATCTTCGCTTTCCCTTCGTCTACGTCCTCGCGCCGATCTTCGTCTGGGGCGCTTGGCGCGCACCGGGTGGTTGGTCCGCTCGCACGACGCTCGGGTTCCTTCTCGTTCACTTGGCCCTCTATCCCGGGGCCAACGCGTTCAACTCGGCATACGATCGGGACACGGGACCGATCGGCGGGCTCGCGCGGCCCCCCGCCGTGCCCCCCGGCCTTGGCTCGTGGTCGACCGTCCTCCAGGGAGTCGGCGCCCTGCTCGCCCCGCTCGTCGGGTGGACGTTCGCGGCGGCGTATCTCGCGCTCTGGGGCGTCTTCACCGCGTATTCTCACCCCCGGACGCGGTGGAAGCGGTCCCCCGTGGCATCGACCGCGGCCATCGTCCTCGGGCAGGGTGGGCTCGGGTTTCTCCTGGGATGGAGCGCGGTCGCCTCGGGACCACCGACCTCAGCGGCCGGGATCTGGGCGTTGGTTGTCGCCTGCGCGGGGGTGGCCGCGATGTACCCCCTCACCCAGGTCTATCAGCTCGCCGAGGACGAGGCACGGCGCGACCGCACGCTCGCGGCGGTGCTCGGCCCGGCGGGCGTGTTCGCCTGGGCGGCTGTGTGGTTCGGCGTCCTCGCGCTCGCCGCGAAGGCTCTGGCCCTGCCGAGCGTGGCGCTCTATGCACTGGCCGTGGCGGTTGTCTTCGTGGCGATTGCGGCCCTGCGTCGTGGCTGGGTCCCCGCGCATCGCCAGGTGATGGCGATCGCTTACGCCAACTCGACCGTGTTTCTCTTCACGATGGTCCTCCTTTGGCAATGACGCGAACCGACTTCGCAAGCAGCCCCCGGCAAAACGCCGACTGGAGCCGGTTCCGCCCCGCCATCTGGCTACCCGGTCCCCACCTTCAGACGGCGTGGGGGCGTTTCCTGCGGCGGGGTCCGCTGGTCGAGTACCGCCGCGAGACGTGGGCGACGCCCGACGGCGACCGGCTGGAGATCGACTGGGTCGACGGTCCCGCGGAGAGTCCGCTTCTGCTGGCCCTCCACGGCCTCGAGGGTTGCTCTCAGTCGCTGTACATGCACGGGCTCTTCTGGCGCGCCGCGCTGCGCGGCTGGCGTGGGGTGGCGCTCAACTTCCGTTCATGCGCGCGACCGCTCGGGCACCGCCGGAGCGAGTCGTTGCCCCACCACGGGCGGCGGATCTATCACTCGGGTGAAACGTCGGACCTCGAATGGGTCGTCGACCGGTTGGTCGAGCGCGAGCCTAAGCTTCGGCTCGTCATGGCCGGGACCTCGCTGGGTGGGAACGTCCTCCTCAAGTGGCTAGGCGAGCGGGGCGCTGCGGTTCCGAGCGCGGTGCGAGGGGCGGTCGCGATCTCCGCGCCCCACGATCTGGCAGCCGCCTCGCGCCACCTGATGACGGGGCTGGGCCCTCTGTACATGCGCTTCTTTCTCGATAGCCTCAAAGAGAAAGCGCTCGCCTTCGACCGGCGATGGCCGGGAATCGTCGACGTCGAGGGCGTCAGGCGTGCGCGGTCGTTTTGGGAGATCGACGATGCCGCCGTGGGGCCAATCCACGGCTTCGCGGACGCCGCCGACTACTACGCACGCTGCTCGTCGATCGACGTGATCGACCGGATCCGTGTGCCCACGCTCCTCGTCAACGCAGCCGACGACCCATTCATCCCAGTCCAGGTCCTGGCACGCGTGCGCGCGCGTGCGTCCGATGCCGTCACCTGCCTTTTCACACGGCGAGGGGGTCACGTAGGGTTCGTCCGGGGGCTTCCGGGGCGCGCTCGGTCGTGGGCCGAGGATCGGGCCATCGAATTCCTCGTCGACCGCCTCGGTGCCTTCGCGTCAGTGGGCGGCGGCGAGAAGGCGGGCGCCGAAGCCGAACGACCAGGCGCGGCGGGCCGGAACGAGGTCGCCGGTGACCGCGGCGAGCGTCGCGGCGAGATCGCGGTCGCGGCGCAGCGCGCGGGCGACTCCACGGACGAGCCGCGGCCGATACAGGATTCCCTGTAGCGCGCGGCTCACCCGGCGTTTGTCGCTGAACTCGGCGGTGCGGGCTTCGTCGTAGCCCGCCAGCGAGGAGCGGTCGACATGTGAGCCGGCGAGCGCCCGCTGAGCGACCGACGCGGCCATGGCGGCGCTACGGAGCGCGAGGTAGAGACCCTGGCCGGTGAAGGGGTCGATGAAGAGCGCGGCGTCCCCGACCAGGAGCGCCCCTTCGGCGGTCGCGCGCCGGGTCGCGAGGGGCGTCACGTCGCTCGCCGCAACGGGTTCTTCGCGCCGGCCGGCGGTCCAGTTGGCGAGCCCCGGGTGTTGCGCGAGCACGACGTCGTACAGCGCCTCGGGATCCCGGACCCGTCGTAGCGCAGCCCGCGAGACGACGCAGTTGACATTGGCTCGACCGCCCTCGACCGGCGCCGCCGCGGCGTAGGCGCCGCGCCCCACGTGGAGCTCGCACACCGGCGGCAGAGAGCCGTCCGCCCGCCAGTGCGCCAGGAGGTCGTAGCGCGGCGTGCGCGCGCGTCGCTGGAGGCCGAGCGCCCGCGCCACCGGGCATCCACGCCCACCGGCGCCAACCACGAGCCGCGCGCGCGCCGACCAGGGCTCGCCCTCCCAGGTCCGCCCCATGACCCCCGAGACCCGGCCTCGCGAGTCCCGAACGACGTCCTCGACCCGAATACTCTCGAAGACGCGCGTTCCCGCCGCCCGCGCCGCCTCGAGCAGGATCGGGTCGAGCGCCAATCGGGAGAGCGAGTACCCCCAAGCCGGCGCGCCCCACCCCTCGGGGATCGCGAGCTCGACGGCCGGCACGCCCTCGACCACGATCCGTACGCGGTCGAGCCGCAAGGCACCGGCTCCCTCGACCCTTTCGCGCACTCCCAGATCGTCGAGGATCGGCGTCGCCGCCGGGCTCAGGAACTCGCCGCACGGCTTGGCGCGCGGGAAGCGAGCGCGGTCGACCAGCGACACGGCCAGACCGTGACGGGCCAGGAAGCATGCGCTCGCTGCACCCGCAGGGCCGCCGCCCACTACCACTGCGTCCCAGATCATCTCGCTTCGCGCGCGGCGGAGTCCCAGATCATCTCGCTTCGCGCGCGCCGGCTTCCTCGATCCGTACGCCGACCAGCGCCATGCGGTACGGGAACACGCGTTCGAGCCGCCAGCGGAAGTCTCGCGCCTCGGTCGCGCCAACGGCGCGGGCGATCGCCTTGAGCTCGTCGGGCACGAATGCCTTGCGGACCGAGAGCGGTCCGTCGACCTGGACCAGGTGGTTGTCGGTGAGGATGCGCGCCAGGAACCAGATCGCCGCGGCGGCGAGACGCGAGCGGACGAGATCGTTGACGATGACGAGGCGGCGGCTCGCGCGGCACATCTCGGACAGGAGGTCTCGCGCCTCTTCGACCCCCAGGTGGTGGAAGAACGCCGATGCGTGAACGCAGTCCGCGACACCGTCGCCCAGGGGAAGCTGGTGTGCATCCCCGCGCACGCTCGCCACACCGTCGCGACCGCGCGCCGTGCTCAGCGCTGCCGGGTTGAGGTCGAGGTCGACCGCCATCGCCCGTCGCCCGTGCTCCAGCGACCACGTCGCCAGCCGCTCGGCAAAGGCGCCGTCGCCGCCCGCCACGTCGACGAAGACGAGCCCTTTCGCGCCCGCTCCGATCCCAAGTTCATCGAGCGCGCGGAACGTCGTTCGGTAGCCGCCGAGCCGCTCGTTGACCACGCCGAGTAGCCGATAAGCCTCGGCCTGCTCGGCTGCCGTGCCGACCCCCGCGTCGAGGAGCTCGATTCTCTCCGGCCCCACGCGCGGCGAGCGACACCACCTCACGGCTGGGGTCGCGCCCTGGGCAATGCGGCGACGGGCCGCCCCAGCCAGCGCTCGCCGCGCATGGCGGCGAATGCCAGGACGGGGCGCCACATGTCGAACCAGTAATCGGGCACGTCGACCCGCGTCCTGTCGTGGACTGTCCACGTAACGGGATCGCAATGGGGCGCCACGCACGCCGGCTGGACGGAGATGTCGAAGCCGACGCCGCTCACGGAAGGCGCAGCGTACTCGGTCAAGGTCTCCGCGCGTGCGCGCCAGTCCACGGTCCGAAAAAGGAGAAAATCCGGCACGACGTCTCTGTCGACGTCGTAGAGCATGGCCATGTAATCCAGTGAATCACCGCGTTCGACAGAGAGCCACAGATAATGCCGTTCGCTCGGGTCGCGACCGTACCCGACCGACTCGTGCTCTCCCTTGAAGGTGCCGTGGAGGTACACGCCCGTTGCTACCCCGGAGTTGAACCCCTCCAGCGATACATCTTCGGCAGTCCCCGATGAGAGGATCGAGTCGGCGGCGACGACGACGTACCGCACGCCGTCGGGCGCGAACTCGATCGCGAGCGAGGGCGGCATCTCGGTGCGCTCCTGCGCCATGCACGGGGACGCGGTCAGAAGCCCGAAGAGAAGCACGGCGCCTTTCACGGGACCGCCGCCTCCGCCAGCCCCTCGCATTCCGAGGATGGGCGCGGCTGCCAACCCAGCCAACCCACGAAGATCACCGCCGCGACGAGCGGCACGATTGCAAGTCCACCGAGGAGCGCGGGGACCCCGAACGCCTCGGCGATCGGGCCGGACACCAGCCCTCCGAGCCCCATACCGAGATCGAATGCGCCGAGGAGCACGCTCATCACCATGCCTCGGGCGCGGTCCGATGCGGCGTCGGCGACGATCCCGTAGATGGCCGGCTGATACGTACCGAAGCCGGCTCCGAAAAGAGCCGCCGACATCGCCATCGTCGTCGCACCATGAACGAAAGGCATGAGCGCCATCCCCGTAGCGTAGACGCCGAGCCCGCCCCAGATCATCGGTCCGTCTCCCACCCGGCGAGAAAGCCATCCCGCCGCCACGCGCACGCAGAGCGACCCGCTCGAGTAAACGAGGAAGTACAAGCCGAAGTTGAAGGCCAGCCGTTCCTCGAGCATGAGGGGAAGAAACGTGAACGCGCCCCCATGGGCGGAGATGACGAGGAGCATCGTCACGGTCGGCACCAGCACCTCGCGTCGCAGAATCGCCGCGCGATAGTCGATCCGCCGCTCCGTCTCGCTCGACTTGTCCGGGCGCGACAGCCCAGCGCCGCAAGCCACCGAAGCGAGCGCGCACGCCGAAGCGAGCGCGAACAGGGCGAGCCAGCCCCAATGCCGCGCGACTTCGATCCCGATGACGGGCCCGATCGCGAAGGCCACGATGCCAGAAGTCGATAGCCACCCCAGGAACTCGGTCCTGCGGCCCGGCGGGGCGAGATCGGCGACCAGCGTGGTCGAGGCGCTGGTGAATGCCGAAAGGCCCGCGCCGTGCACGACTCGCACGGCGGCCAGGGCGACCAGGGCCGTGATCAGATAGAGGGGCACCATCGCCGCCGCCACCGCGCCTCCCACGACCAGCACCATGCGCCCTCCACCACGATCGACCGCGCGTCCTGCGAACGGACGGGCGAGGAGCACGCCGAGCGAAAACGCTCCGATCACGAGGCCGACGACCACGGGACTGCCCCCGAGGTCGCGCACGTAGAGGGGGAGCGTCGCCAGGAGCAAGCTGATCGAGAGGAAGAACGCCCCCAGGGCCCCGAAGAGCAGGGCGACGTCCCTTCGCCGCGCTGTCACGCGCTACACCTTCTTGCGCGCGATCGACTTGGGCTGGAGAAACAGGAGCAGGTAGTCCTTGCCGCCCGCCTTGGAGTCGGTACCCGACATGTTGAAGCCGCCGAAGGGATGGATCCCCACGAACGCGCCCGTGGACTTCCGGTTGATGTAGAGGTTGCCGACGTGGAACTCCTCCTTGGCGCGTTCGATCTTGCGCGGGTCCAGGGTATAGACTGCGCCCGTCAGGCCGTACTCGGTGTCGTTGGCGATCGCCAGCGCGTCGTCGTAGTCCTTCGCTTTGATGACCGCGAGAACGGGACCGAAGATCTCCTCGCGCGCGATGCGCGCGTTGGGCAGGACGTCGGCGAAGATCGTCGGCTGCACGAACCAGCCATCCTTATCGTCTGCTTTGCCACCCAGGACCAGAACTCCCTCATTCTTACCGATCTCGATGTACTCCTTCACCTTGCGGAATTGGGAACGGCTTACGACCGGGCCCATCCAGGCGCCTTCGACGACATCTCCGGGCCGGATCTCCGCAGCTCGGTTGATGAGTTGCTTGAGGAACTCGTCGTAGACGTCACGAACGACGATCGCCCGCGAGCACGCCGAGCACTTCTGACCTTGATACCCGAAAGCGCTGACGGTTACACCTTCGACCGCAGCGGGGAGGTCGGCTTCGGAGTCGACGATGATCGCGTCTTTGCCGCCCATCTCGGCGACGACCCTCTTGAGCCATACCTGGCCAGGGGCGACGCGCGCGGCGCGTTCGTAGATATCGACTCCGACCTGCCTGGAACCCGTGAACGAGACGAATCGGACGTGCGGATGATCGACCATGCGCCGGCCCACGACCTCGCCGGGGCCGGTCAGGAAATTGATGACGCCGTCGGGAAGGCCCGCCTCGTTCATCACCTCCATGAACTTGTAGCCGATCGTCATCGACTCACTGGCCGGCTTGACCACGGTGGTGTTGCCCGCCACGATCGCCGCGGTCGTCATCCCGGTGAGGATCGCGAGTGGGAAATTCCAGGGTGGGATGATCGCGCCGACGCCGAGCGGCAGGTACACGACTTCGATCTCCTCGGGTGGATAATCGACGAGGGGATAAGGGTCGTACGCGTGATGGAGCATGAGTCGGCCGTAGTACTCGGCGAAGTCGATCGCCTCGGCGACGTCGGCGTCGGCTTCGGCCCACGATTTCCCCACCTCGAAGACCAACCACGCCGCGAGCTCGAGCCGCCGGCGTCGCATGACAGCCGCCGCGCGGAAGAGAACGTCGGCCCGGTTGGACGGTTCGACCTTGCGCCACGATTCGAACGCCTTGGCGGCCACTTCGATCGCGCGATCGGTGAGCGCTTCGTCCGCTTCGGCGAAGATGCCGACGACCTGGTCGGGGTTCGACGGGTTGACCGACGAGCGGGTGCGCGCCATGCGGACCTGCTCGCCCCCCACGATGCATGGGTACTCGCGCCCGAGCTCGGCCTCGACGCGCGCGATCGCTTCCTTCATGGCTGCCCGCGTCGCGGGATCGTCGAAATCGTGGTATTCGGTGGGAAGGAAGTCTTCGAGTCGGCGGGCGATCGGGTCGTCCTGGGAGACCGTCACGGGTCGGTCGGCCAGGGCGGCGCGCTGTCCCTCGCTGGCAGGATCGCTCATGGGGAATCGTCCTCTCGTTGAATTCGAGCCGTCGTGGGGTAGAAGCTCTCCGCGGCTCGTCGGACCGTCAACCGAAAACGGCCCTTAACGATCATCCGCGAAGTCGCGTCCCATGAGCGGGGAGGAACCAGGTCCGCATCCCCGCGACCGGGAGGTCCATGCCATGCGACATCGCACCAGGCTCCTCGTCCTGCTCGGCGCGGCGTTATCCGCCGGGGCGGCCTTTTCCTCCTGCAACGGATTGTCCCCCTTTGAGGCCGGCGACCCGCAGCCCGATCCGGGCCCCCCTTTCAGCGACGACAGGATCCCGCTGACCCAACTCGGATCGGGCACCTACCTGGGCTTCGAGGGAGGTCTCTACCCCGGCGGATCGAACGAGCCTCCGGCCGACCACGCAGCTGCGGGCCGCCAGGCCCTCGCCCTCATCGAGCCGCTCGACATTCTGGGCCGGCGGGCCCCCGGTGGCAGGATCGTGCTCGTGTCGGTCGGCATGTCGAACACGACCCAGGAGTTCTGCTCGCAGGGCGGCGGAAGGCCGTGCGACCCGTGGGCCTTCGTCGGTCAGGCGGCCGCCGATCCTGCCGTTGACACGACGACGCTGGCGCTCGTCAACGGCGCGCGCGGTGGTCAGGCGGCCGACACATGGGACTCGCCGGCCGAGTCCAACTACAACCTCGTGCGGGACCGCTGGCTCACGCCTCTGGGCTTGAGCGAGGCGCAGGTCCAGGTCGCGTGGGTCAAGCAAGCCAACCCACGCCCCACCGTTTCGCTGCCCGATCCCGGCGCCGACGCCTTCCAGCTCGAACGGTCTCTCGGCGCAATCGTGCGCGCGATGAAGGCCCGCTGGCCGAATCTCAGGATCGTCTTCTTGTCGAGCCGGATCTACGGCGGCTACGCCGAATCCATGCCCAATCCGGAGCCCTACGCTACGAGACGGCGTTCTCGGTCAAGTGGGTGATCGAGGCCCAGATCGAGCAGGCGCGGACGGGCCGGGTCGATCTACAAACGGGCGACGTGGGGCTAGTGGGCGGAGCGCCGTGGCTCGCATGGGGCCCGTACTTGTGGTCCGACGGCGCGAACCCGCGCGGCGACGGGCTCGTTTGGCTGCG
>JBHEOA010000092.1:0-18292 GCA_046261835.1 Gemmatimonadota bacterium | reverse complement strand
CCTCGGGCTCAAGACGCTCACGGTCATCGACGACGCGATCGAGCGCGTGGCGGCCGCGGATGCGCGCGCAGGGGACAGCAGCGAGCGGATCGACATCGACCGCATTCCACTCGACGACCCGGCGCCCTACGCGCTCCTCGGACAGGGGAAGACCGAGGGCGTGTTCCAGTTCGAGTCCTCGCTGGCGACCGACATCTGCATCCGCATGCAACCCGACCGATTCGAGGACCTGATTGCGATCAACGCGCTGATTCGGCCGGGACCGCTCGATACCGGGATGACCGAGCGCTACATCCGCCGCAAGCGCGGCGAGGAGCGGGTCGACACCTATCTCCCCGAGATCGCAGACATCCTCTCTGACACCTACGGCGTCATCACCTACCAGGAACAGGTGATGCAGATCGCTCACCGACTGGCCGGCTACTCGCTGGCCCAGGCCGATGTTCTGCGCAAAGCGATCGGGAAGAAAATCCAGTCACTGATCGACGAGGAGCTCCTTCGCTTCCGCGAGGCGGCCCAGGCGCGAGGCGTATCCGCGAGTATGGCGGAGCGACTGGCCCACGACATCGCGACGTTCGGCCGCTACGGCTTCAACAAGAGCCACTCGGCGGCCTATGCGCTGCTCTCCTATCAGACCGCGTGGCTCAAGGCCCATTGGCCCCGTGCTTTCATGGCGGCGCTCCTCACCAACGAGATGGGCTCGACCGACAAGATCGTTCGCTATCTCGACGCCTGCCGCGCGCTCGGGATCGAGATCCTCGGCCCCGACGTCAACGAATCCGACTGGGCGTTCACCGAGGTTCCGCAGGGGCTTCGGTTCGGCCTCGGCGCCGTCAAGAACGTCGGCCGCGGGGCGGTCGATGAGATCGTGCGCGCCCGGCGTGTGGGAGGACCCTTCTCGCACCTCTTCGAGCTGTGCGAACGGGTGGACCTGAGGCACGCCAACCGCCGCGTGCTGGAGTCGCTGAGCGCGGCGGGCGCGCTCGACTCCCTTGAGGGCCACCGCGCCCAGCAGATCGCCGCGCTCGACGCGGCCATCGGCCACGGACAGCGCAAGGCCGACGATCGCGTCCGCGGACAGTTCACCCTCTTCGGGGGCCCCTCCGAAGCATCGGCCCCTTCGCACCCGGCGCTTCCGGCCGTGGACCCGTGGCAGGTAGGCGAGCGGCTCCGGAAGGAGAAGGAGGTGCTCGGGTTCTACGTCTCCGGGCACCCGCTCGACAAGGTTCGCGCCCAGCTTGCCGCGTTGGCCCGCGACACGGTGGCCGGGGCGGCGGAGCTCGCAACCGGGACCGACGTGGGGCTGGGCGGCGTCGTCGCGGGGGTCAAAGGGATGCGCGACCGGCGCGGCAACCCGATGGCGTTTTTCACGCTCGAGGATTACACCGGTACGATCGAGGTCATCGCGTTCTCGAGCGTCTACGAGTCGGCGCGCCCTCTCATTCACTCCGACACCCCGATCCTCGTAACCGGCCGGCTGGACCGGCGCGAGGACGAGCCGCCCAAGGTGATCGCCGACGCCGTGGTGCCTCTCGCCGACGCGGGCCTCACGGGCGACCGTCGGCTCGAGGTCCGGGTGCCACGCGACAAGTGCGACCCCGCGACTCTGGCCGAGGTCCGCTCGATCCTCATCCAGCACACCGGGTCGATGCCGGTCGCTCTGACGATCGACACGGGGTCGAGCCGCGCCACCCTCGCGCCTCGACTCCGAGTCGCGGTGAGCGCGGGCCTCCTCGAGCCGCTCCATGCGCTCCTTGGGCCCGGCAACGTGCGCCTCAGCGCTCCGCGCGATTCAGTGGCGCCCGCCAATGGAGGGACGCGTCGGTGACCAAGGCGCCGTACCTCGACTTCGAGCGTCCGATCGTCGAGCTGGAGGAGAAGATCTCCGAGATGGAGCGGGTTGCGGACCAGCGCGGGATCGACGTGTCCGGGGAGCTAGCGGCCCTTCAGACCAAGCTGGCGCGGATGAAGGAGGAGATCTTCTCGCGCCTCACCCCGATACAGCGCGTCCAGCTCGCGCGCCATCCGCGCCGCCCCTACCCTCTCGATCTGGTCGATCTCGTCTTCACAGACTGGCTCGAGCTGCACGGCGATCGCGCGTTCGCCGACGACAACGCCATGATCGCGGGTATGGCGCGGTTCGACGGCGATCCCGTCCTGGTCGTCGGTCAGCAGAAGGGGCGCGACACGAAGGAGAACCTGAGGCGCAACTTCGGAATGCCCAATCCCGAGGGGTATCGCAAAGCGCTCCGGCTGTTCAAGCTCGCCGAGAAGTTCTCGGCGCCCATCGTCACGTTGATCGACACGCCCGGCGCCTACCCCGGCATCGGCGCCGAGGAGCGCGGACAGGCCGAGGCGATCGCGCGCAACCTCCGCGAGATGTCGGCCCTCAAAGTTCCGACGATCTCGGTCGTGACCGGCGAAGGCGCGTCGGGCGGCGCTCTGGGGATCGGGGTGACCGATCGGATCTTGATCCTCGAAAACGCGTTCTACTCGGTGATCAGCCCCGAAGGGTGCGCCGCCATCCTGTGGAAGGACGGAGAGAAGCGTGACCTGGCCGCTCGGGCGATGAAGATCACCGCGACGGATCTCCTGCAATTGGGGGTCGTCGACGAGATCGTGCCCGAACCGACGGGAGGCGCGCACAGCGACTGGGAGTCGTCCGCGCATTCGATCTCCGAGGCGATCCGCCGCCATCTGGCCGAGATCTCCTCCTGGTCGCCTGACGAGCGGATCCGCCGCCGGCGCGAGAAGTTCCGGGACATGGGGGCGTGGAAGTCGGCGGAAGGGGTCCACGCGGCGGGTCGAGCGGTGGCCGAGACCGCGCCTCGCCCCAACGCGTAGTGGCGGGACGCGAGACCGGGGCCTCACAGGCGTCGGGCGGGACGCCGGAGCTCACGCACCTCGACGCTTCGGGCGCGGCGCGCATGGTCGACGTCTCGGACAAGGCGGTGACCCGGCGCGTAGCACGGGCGAGCGGGCGCCTACGGATGGATCGCTCGACGCTCGAGGCAATCGTGGGCGGCGGCCTGGCCAAGGGCGACGCCCTGGCGGTCGCGCGGATTGCTGGGATCCAGGCGGCCAAGCTCACGCCGACTCTCGTTCCCCTGTGTCACCCACTGCCGATCGACCACGTGTCGATCGAGCTCGTTCCCGATCCGGAGCTGCCCGGCGTACGGGCCGCGGCCGAGGTCGTCGTCACGGCGCGCACCGGGGCCGAGATGGAGGCGCTCTGCGCGGTGGCGGGCGCGCTCCTGGCGCTCTACGACATGGCCAAGTCGCGCGATCGTGGCATGACGATCGAGTCGATCGCGCTCGACCACAAGTCGGGCGGCCGAAGCGGCGAGTGGGACCGGGCGTGAGAGGCTGTCCTGCCCACCCCCGGCGGGCCGCCACCCGTGGCTGGGGTGTCGCCGGACTCGTGGCCGCGACGTTCGCCTGCGGGGGCGGGGACGAAACGCCCGAGCCGGCGGTCGGAGCGCCGGGCCCGGTATGGGTCGCCGACACCCAGATCGTGCGCGACTCGCTCGGCCGCGAGCTCGAGATCGTGGTCGGGCGGCCGGCCGAGCGCGTGGCGGAGGTCGTGCCGCGGAAGGGAGCCCGGGACCCGGACCAGCCGGACGCGATTCACGCGATCGCTCCGCGCCGTGCCATCGATCTCATGCGGGCGGCGCGGCCCCGCTGGTTCATCATCGACGTGCGCGGCGCCGAGGCCTACGTCCGCGAGGGTCACATCCCCGGGGCGGTCCTGGTCGAGGCCGGCGACCTCGAGCGGAACATCACCGATCTCCACATCCGGGTCGATCAGACGATGCTGGTGTACGATGAGGACGGCCGAAACGCCCGCGCGGCGGCGCGGCTTCTCGCCTCGTACGGGTTCCCGACCGTGCGCTGGCTCGAGGGTGGCTTCGCGGCGTGGCGCGAGGCAGAGCTCCCCATCGAAGGAAGCTTGTGACGAAGGGCGGCGACCCGGGGCACGCCGGACCCCCGCGCGGCTCTCCCGAGCGCGCCTGCTACCGTTGCGGCGCGGAAGAGGACCTCGTGGCGGACGAGAACGTCGAGGGGATCTGGATCTGCCGGCCGTGCCTGGCGCGCGTCGAAGTCCAGAACGAGCTCATCCGTCGAGGTCTGGAGGACGAGCCCGATGCGGAGCTCTAGAGTGTGGCGACTGGCGGGGATCGTCCTTCTCGCGGGGATGGCGTTCGCGAGTGCGTGCAATGACAGTCCGCTTTCGGGTCCCCAAGCGCTCGGGCGGCTCGACCCGACCCGCGTGATGGCGGTCGGGGACGGCTACCTGGCCGGGGTGACCGATGGCGCGCTGTTCATCACCGGACAGGCGGTTTCCGTTCCCGCGCTCTTCGTACAGCAGGCCGCACCGGGCGCCGAGTTCCTCCAGCCGCTGGTCGCCGACCCGGGGATCGCCCTCGACGACCCGACCGCCGGCCGTATCACGCTGGTACGGCCGCGACCCCTCGAGCTCGCCCGGCTGGCCAGCGGCGAACCCATCACAAGCGGGCCAAACCGCCCCTACGACAATCTGGGCGTCCCCGGCGCGCTTCTCGGCGAGGCGCTGACCGCCCGGAGCTCGGCGACGTCGCTCTTCGGCAACCCGTTCTACGATCTCGTCCTGCGCGACCGCGGGACGTTCGCCGATCAGGTGGCCGAGCGCGAAGCCACGATGGTTCTCTTGTGGCTCGGAACGTCTGATGTCCTGACATACGTCGCGCGGGGGGGCGATCCGGCCCTGGCGCCGGGGCTGCCCACACCCCCCGTCAACTTCGAATCGAGCTACACGACGCTGGTCGACCAGCTCCTCGAAGTCACCGACCAGGTCGTCCTCTTCACGATTCCCGACGTGACCCGCTTCCCGATCCTCACCGCCGTCCCAAACCTGGTCATCCATCCGGTCACCGGAGACACCGTCCTGGTCACGGTGACTGAGATCGATTCGGTGACTGGCCTGCCGATTGGAGGGCGGCAGGTGCCGGTGCCCCTCCTCGGGCCCGCGGGGCAGCTAGGCGGGGCCGATCGCGTGACGCTCGACGCCCTCCCCCTCGTTCAACAGGGGATGGGCATCCCACGAGAGTTGGGGGGTGCCGGCACGCCGCTTCCAAACCGCGCCATCCTCGACGCGGACGAGATCTCGCTGGCGCGTGACGCGGTGGCGTCGTACAACGAAGCGATCCTCCGGATCGCCGAGGAGCGCGACCTAGCGGTCGTGGACGTTCACGCCCTGGTCGAACAGCTGGCGTCGGATGGCGTCCTATCCGACGGCATCCTCCTCACCAATGAGTGGCTCCGGGGTCAGGCATTCAGCCTCGACGGCGCGTACTTCACCCCCAAGGGGTACGGCGTCGTCACCAACCTCCTGATCGACGCGGTCAACGCGCGCTACGGGAGTCGCTTGCGTCCCGTCCGCACGTCGGCGCTGCGCGGAATCCCGCTCCTCTCCGTCGCGACCGAGCGTTGATGCTCCGCGGCACGATGCCGCTGTTGCTCCTCGCTTGCGCGGGCGGAGAATCGAGCGCGTGCGACGGATTCGACGACCGTGAGCTGGCCATCACGAGCGAGGAGTACCGAACCTGCGCCGGGGAGATCCTGGCAGCACTCGACTCGCTCGAGCCGCGGCTCCAAGCCACGGTCGCGGAGGGGGATGCCGCGCCGGGCGCGGACGCACGCGAGCATTACCGCACCGTGAAGGAGCTATTGCGCAAGACGGGGATCGAGGGAGACTACCGCTCCTTCCAACCTCAACCGTCATCGTCAAGTGGCCCGACGGGGCGACACGACAATTCAACCGGGCGGCGTTCGAGGCCGCGGTTCAGTACGGGGCCGTGATGGCCTACCCCAACGACGACAATCTCGGTCAAGGGGTGAAGGCGCATCGGGCCGTGAGGGATTCCTCGTGTTCGCCCAGTGGTCGGGGCTCGATGCGCTCGATCCGGTGAGCCGCATCGCGTTCACGGAGAAGTATCTCGAGGATCGCGTAGCGGTCGTCGACTCTACGGGCGCCCGGCATGAACCGACCGACGCGATGCAGTCAGCGCTCCTCTTCAAACGATCCGGGCGACAACTGGCGCGATTGGATCGTGCTGTTCCATCTGCCGGAGGAAAGCGGCGGCTGGATCCTGGAGGTGGAAAACGCCGAGCCGGCGGAAGGCCAGCCCGCGCGTTTCTCGGTCGACCTGGGGAATTAGTTCAAGCGGGAGATGCGGCGGCGCTTGCCGGGCCAGTCCAGCCCTCGGAGCCGCCTCAGCTCCGCGAGCCGCGCGCCGGAGTCGAGCCGCTCGAGGTGATCGACGAACCGCCCCGCGAGCCGCGCCGTTGCACGATAGCGAGCCGCAAGCGCCGGATCGTCGTAGGGCACGTCCCAGCGGGACACCGCCTGCTGACGCACCCACGCCCGATCGCTGGCGGTGAAACGTCGGGCGTGCCGCTCCACGAAGTGACGCAGGATCAGGTAGGCATCGACCCGCGCCAAGAGCTCGAGCTCGTGGAGGAAGGCCGGCGCGACGACGCGGCCCGGGCCCCCTTCGGCAAAAGCGAGCGTCGTGTGGAGCGCGTGGCTCAGCTCCTCGGCGAAGACGAGGAACGGAAGCACGTTGGACTCGGTCAGCGAGCGCCGGGGATCGCGCGCCTCGAGCGCGGCGATGACGTCGTCGGCGTAGAAGATGGCGAGCCTGAGGTTGCGATCCTCGACATAGTAGAAGAATCGCGCCCAGTCGCTCAGCTCAGCCCGCCCTTCGCCGCTGCGCGAGGAGAGCTCGGCGCAACGGGTCGGACCGACCAGGCACTGCTCCAGGTCCACTCCGGCTTCCACGCCGTAGGTGTTCTCGAACACCCGCTGGAGGTCGGCCAGAAGTGCCATCTCAATCGCGCGCCATATCAGCGGCGTCCCATCTCAGTTGCGTACTCGGTAGAGGGCGCGCCGGCAGAGCGCCGAGACATCCGGCGGCCGCGGCGCCAGATCGAGGTGCTCGTCGACCAGGTCGTTGAGGGCCTGACGCAACGCGGGAAATCGTTGCGCCATGAACTCCAGCACGTCCCCCAGATCGTACCTCTCGGCGGCGGCGGTGCGTGCCGCGGCGCGCCAGTACGCGCTTCCCATCTTCTCGTAGTACGCCAGCCCGATCGGACGACGCCCATACGTCTCGCGGTAGTAGATCCAATCGGGAAAGAGACCGGCGAGGTAGAGGGCGATGTCGCCGACCTGGGTCTGGAGGAGGAACGCATCGTCGGCGGTGCGGGCCTCCGCCATGGCGGCGACCACGTCGACCAGGTAGACGCCGCCGCCGGAGCGCGGCTCGGTGGAACGCATTTGCACGTGATACGACAGGAGCGCCCCAACGTAATCGGAAGCACGCCGATGGTCGATGCCGTGATCGAGGAAAGCTCGTCGGACGATGACGTAGTAGAAGAACCACGGCGAGACGTGAAGGAAGCTGGGCGCGCGCAGCAGGCGCAGGAACAGCGCCGGATCGTCGAGCAGCCGGTCGAGCGCGTCGGGGTCGGACGCGAGGTCGCGCAGGGGTTGCCGATCGGCCTTCCCATGGGCGAGGGCTTCGACCAGGAACGCCACGTCCTCTGACGTGATCCGTGCGCGACAATCAGCGGCGATCAGTCCAGCTAACCTCCTTCGATCCTGTTCTCTCGCCAGATGCTCCCGTCGGCGAAGACTTCCTTCTTCCAGACCGGCAGGGTCTGCTTGAGTCGATCGATCGCGTATCCGCAGGCCGCCAGCGCTTCGCGCCGGTGGGGCGCGGCGACCACGACGACGACGCTCGCCTCTCCGACCTCGAGCCGGCCCACGCGGTGCTCGATCGCGAGACCGACGATCTCAGGCCAGCGGGAGGCAATTTCCGTACCGATTTCGGCCAGCGTTCGTTCCGCCATGGGCGGGTAAGCTTCGTATTCGAGATGCCGCACCGCCTTGCCCCGAAAAGAGTTCCGCGTGCTCCCGGTGAACGTCGCGACGGCCCCGGCGGAGGGATCGCTGACCTGCGCGACGAGCCGTTCCAGGTCGAGAGGAATGTCGGTAATCTGGTAATGAGTCCGCATCGCCATCGGAAATCCACCGTCAGCAGAATGTCGCGGCGAGTGCCAGTCCGCCCGCGACGGGGTTCTCATCCTCCCCCGACCGGCGGAATGACGGCGATCTCATCTTCGGCCGCGATGGATTCGGCGGCATCGGCGTAGACATGGTTGACCGCCACGCGGGAGCGGGCGAGGAGGGCTTCGAGGCCGGGGTGCGCCGTGGCCAGCGCGGTCAGCAGGTTCGCCACCGTAGGCTCCGCGCCGACCGTCACGGTTGCTCGCCCGGTCCCGGCAGCCTCGCGCGCGGGGCCGAAGAGGTAGACCGAGAGCTTCATGGCGCCCGAATCTATCGCTTGTTTCCCGCCGCGCGAGGCAGATCGGTATCGCGGCGCCGGGCGCGCCGCGCCAGATGTCGATCGAAGAAAGCGGCCACTCGCACCGAGTAAGCGACGCGATCGATGAAATAGGCGCCGCAGTGGTGCGCGCCTCGCACGAACCAGGCGTCCTTGGGCTGGGGCGCGAGCGCGTAGAGCCGCTCGGCCTGAGCGATCGGGATCCACCGGTCGGTCGACCCGTGAATGAACAGGAGCGGGGTTCCGGCGAGTCGCGCCAAAGCCGCCTCGGGAGCGATCGCATCGAAGGGCGGCTTGCCCCAACGGCGATGCCACCACTCGACGGCTCCGAGGAAGCGGCGGCCGTCGAAGCGGCCCCTGAGGAAGCGGCGGCTGTCGCGCTCCGCCGCGTGCTCCAGCACCGCGCGCTGGTTCGGGAATGCGCTGTCGGCGACGATCGCGCGCACGCGCGGGTCGTTTCCCCCGAGCAGCGCTACTCCCGCCCCCATCGAGAATCCGAGCAGCCCCACGGCCGCGTCCGGCACGCGCGCCGAGATCCAGTCCAGCGCGGCGGCCAGATCCTCGACCTCCCACAACCCCATCGAGATCGGCGCCGGGTCGCTCGCTCCGCGGCCGCGGAAGTCGAAGAGGAGCACGTTGAAGCCGGTGCGCCACAGATAGCTCGAGATTCCGAGCACGTGGCTCTTGTTCCCGCGATAGCCGTGGAGGACCACGATCACGCGGCGATTGCCCGGGCGTGACAGGAACCAGCCGCGCAAGGTGATGCCGTCGCGCGTCGTAAACGTGACCTCGTCGCCGTCGACGCCCAGCTCGAAGGGGGAGAACATCGAATCTTCGAATCGGGGGATGTAACGGTTGAGTCGAGCGGCGCCGACGCAGCCGATGATCACCCAGGCCCCAATCGCGAACGCGATCAGGATGAGGAGCCCCGCCAGTGCCGCGAGGACCGCGGCCCCGGCGAAGCCGCTCATGGCTCTTCCAGGCGCGCCTCGGACGTCACCGAGCAGTCACGTCCACCCCGCTTGGCGGTATAGAGCGCCTGATCCGACCAGGCGATCAGAGCGTCCTGACGGTGCCGGGGCGGGTCCAGGCCGGGCTTGCCGAAGGGAAGGCAGGCCACGCCGCTCGAGATCGTCAACGGCTTGCCATGCAGTGCCTCGAAGTAGTGAGCCTTGATCTGGCGCCGCAGCCGCTCGGCCTGTTGGAACGCGCCGGCGAGGTGAGTCTCGGGCAACAGCACCGCGAACTCCTCGCCGCCGTAGCGCGCCAGCAGGTCCGTCTCGCGCGTCGTCCGGTGGAGGACCGTCGCCAGCTCGCGGAGGACGGCGTCGCCCTGCTGGTGGCCGAAGGTGTCGTTGATTTGCTTGAAGTGATCGAGATCGAGCAGGATCAGGGACAGGTCCGACGCGTAGCGCTCAGCGCGTTTGTACTCCTCTTCGAGACGCTGATAGAAATAGCGGTGGTTGTACAGTCCTGTGAGGTCGTCGGTGTTGGCCAACCTGGTCAGCCGCTGGTTGTCGCTCTCGACCTGCTCGTAGAGCGCGGCGTTGGTCAGCCCGTTCGCCGCCGAGCTGGCTACGACCTGCGCGAACTTGATTTCGTTCTCCGTGTACGGGCGGTGAAGCCGTGAGGACTGGAGGACGTAGCTTCCTAGTTCCGCGTCCTGGACCTGGAGCGGCACGATCAGGATCGACTTGCGAGCGGGTAACTGGTCGCGCACGTCGTCCATCAACGATTCGTCGTGGCTGTCGTCGATCACCACCACCCGCTGCTCGCCGGCTGCCCGCCGGATCTCGGGATAGCCGGCGAGATCGATGCGGAAGTTCCTGAGCTCGGGATCGTCCTGCGTGGCGACGACGTAGCCGCTCTGGTCGTCCACGATCTTGATGAGGGACGCGCGATCCGATTGCACGACGCCCGCCAGCTCGCTGACGATGGTGAACAGCACGTGCTCGATGTCGAGGGATGACGATACGGCTTGCGATATCCGCAGCATGGCCGCCAGGTCGTCGTGATAGCGCTTGACCTCGAGGTTGGTGCGGATGCGGGCCACCAGCTCGTCGATGAAGAACGGCTTGGTGACGTAGTCGCTCGCTCCCGCATCGAGCGCTTGTACGACGTCCTGGCGGCCGTTGCGCGCGGTAAGCATGAGGATACGCGTGCCTGAAAGTCGCGAGTCCTGCTTGAACTCGCGGCAAACCGCAAGGCCGTCCATCTCTGGCATCATGAGGTCGAGCAGCACCAGGTCGGGCGGATCACGGTGGGCCCGTTGGAGTGCTTCCCGGCCGGTGCGAGCGATGGTGATGCGGTACCCCTTGAACTGCAACATGGTGGTCAACGTGTCGCAGATCGAGGGATCGTCGTCGACGACCAGGATGTGGCCTTGCGGCTGGGCTCTGCGTGGGGCCAACGTCGCGGTTTGGGTCACTCTGATTCTTGTTCCTCGGCTATTTCGAGCTGCTGGGCGACCGCCTGCGCGGCGGCCGCGGCCCCCACCGCGGGGGCTGAACCATCATCTTCCGGCACGACCCGTGCCACGGCCGCCACTTTATGGCCCGCATCCAGGTTGATGAGCTTGACCCCCTGGGTGGCCCGCCCGATCACCCGGATCCCCTTGACGGGCAAGCGGATGATGATTCCGCCGGTCGTGATGATCATGAGCTCGTCCTGCTCGAGGACGTCCTTGACCGCGACCAGCTTTCCGGTCTTGGCCGTGGGATTGAGGGTCTTGATCCCCTTGCCGCCCCGGTGGGTGACCCGGTAGTCGCCGATCCAGGAGCGCTTGCCGTAGCCGTTCTCGGTCACCGACAGGAGCGCCGTCTGCTCGTTTCTTACGACGACCAGGTCGAGGACGGCGTCGTCCTTGCCTTGAAGCGTGATGCCCCGTACGCCGGCCGCCACGCGCCCCATGTCGCGGACTTCGTCCTCGTGGAAGCGAATCGCCTGGCCTTTGCGGGACGCCAGCACCAGGTCGTTGGTGCCGTCGGTCAGCTGTGCGCTGATCAGCTTGTCGTCGTCGGCGACGTTGATGGCGATGATCCCGCCGCGACGTGGGTTGCCGTACGCGGAGAGCACCGTCTTCTTGATAGTCCCGCCCGCTGTCGCCATGACGACGTAATGCTGATCGTCGAAGGCGCGCACGCTGATGACATCGGCCACCGCGTCGCCCGGCTGAAGCTCCAGCAGGTTGACGATCGGCTTGCCGCGGCTCGCGCGACCCCCCTGTGGGATGTCGTACACCTTGAGCCAGTGGCAGCGCCCGCGCTCGGTCAGGCACAGCAGATAATCGTGCGTGGTTGCCACGTAGAGGCGCTCTAGCCAATCGTCCTCCTTGGTCCCCATCCCCGTCACGCCGCGACCGCCGCGCCGCTGGGACCGGTACGTCGAAGCGGCGATCCGCTTGATGTAACCCTCGTGACTGACCGTGACGACCATGTCCTCTTCGGCGATCAGATCCTCGATCGAGATGTCCGCGCCGCCAGGCACGATCTCGGTGCGCCGGTCGTCGCCGTACTTGTCGGCCAGCTCGCGCAGCTCCTCCTTGATGAGCTCCATGCGGCGGCGCTTGGAAGCGAGGAGTTCCTTGAGACGAGCGATCGTCTTGAGCAGCTCTTTGTACTCCGCTTCGAGCTTCTCACGCTCGAGACCTGTCAGCCGGGCCAGGCGCATGTCGAGGATCGCCTGCGCCTGCCGCTCACTCAGCTCGAACTTCTTCATCAGCCCATTGCGCGCGGCGTCGGTGTCCTTCGACTTCTTGATCAGCGCGACGATCTCGTCGATGTGCTCGACCGCGATCCTGAGCCCCTCGACGATGTGCGCCCGATCCTCGGCATGACGCAGCTCGAACTGGGCCCGCCGCACCACCACGTCGTGGCGATGATCGACGAAGTGCTGGAGCATTTCCTTGAGGCCCATCTCGCGCGGGACGTTTTCGAAGAGAGCGAGGTTGATGATCCCGAACGTCCACTGGAGCTGGGTCGAGGTGTACAGGTTGTTCAGGACGACTTCGTGCATCGCGTCCCGCTTGAGCTCGATGACGATCCGCATCCCGTCGCGGTCCGACTCGTCGCGCATGTCCGAGATCCCCTCGACCTTCTTGGCGCGCACGAGGTCGGCGATCTGTTCGATGACTCTCGTCTTGTTGACCTGGTAGGGGATCTCCGTGACGACGATCTGCTCGCGCCCGTTCGCCTTGGTCTCCATCACCGCGCGCGCCCGCATGACGACCTTGCCGCGGCCGGTCTCGTACGCCTCGCGGATCCCTGCCGTCCCGTAGATGAACCCCCCGGTCGGGAAGTCGGGCCCCTTTACGTGCTTCATCAGGGCCTTGATGTCGGTCTCCGGATCGTCGATCAGGGCGATCGTGGCGGCGACGACCTCGCGCAGGTTGTGAGGCGGGATATTGGTGGCCATCCCGACCGCGATTCCCGAGGAGCCGTTGACGAGGAGGTTGGGGAGGACCGTCGGCAATACCGTCGGCTCCTTGAGGCGATCGTCGAAGTTAGGGGCAAGGTTGACCGTCTCCTTGTCGATGTCGCGCAGCATCTCTATCGCGATCGGCGCGAGGCGGCACTCGGTGTAGCGGTAGGCCGCCGCCGGGTCGCCGTCGACCGAGCCGAAGTTCCCCTGGCCGTCGAGGAGCGGATAGCGAAGGGAGAAGGGCTGGACCATACGCACCATCGCATCGTAGACCGCCATATCGCCGTGGGGGTGGTACTTGCCGAGGACGTCGCCGACGACGGTAGCGCTCTTCTTGTAGGGGCGCGCCGGGGTCAGCCCGAGCTCGTACATCGAGTACATGATCCGACGATGGACGGGCTTGAGGCCGTCGCGCACGTCGGGCAGAGCGCGCGCGACGATGACGCTCATCGAGTAGTCGATGAACGACTCCTTCATCTCGTCTTCGATGTAGCGCGTGATGATGCGCTGGCGGGTCTGGTCTACGGCCATCGGTTCTCCGTCACATTGTCATTAGGTTCGTCATACCGAAGCGGAATCGGAGCTAGACGTCGAGATTGCGGACGAACTTGGCATTGGCGAGGATCCACTCGCGCCGGGGCTCCACCTCATCACCCATCAGCTTCTCGAAGAGCTCCTTCACCGACGGCTCGTCCTCGAGCGTGACCTGATAGAGGATGCGGGTCTCAGGATCCATCGTCGTCTTCCAGAGCTGGTCCGGGTTCATCTCACCGAGACCCTTGTAGCGCTGGACGTTGACGCCGTTGCCTCCGAGCCGCTCGATCGCGTTATCACGTTCCTCGTCGTTGTAGACGTAGAATTCTTTGCTCCCTTTCCATACGCGAAACAGCGGAGCCTGTGCGATGTAGATGCGCCCCGCCTCGATCAGTTCCTTCATCCATTGGAAGAAGAAGGTCAAGACCAGTGCCCTGATGTGCGCGCCATCCACGTCACTGTCCGCCATTACGATAATCTTCCCGTAGCGTGCATCCTCGAGCTTGAATTCGTCCTCCCCGAAGCCGGTCCCGATCGCGGTGATTATCGCGCGGATCTCCTCGTTGGAGAGAACCTTGTCGATGCGCGCACGGATCGTGTTAAGGATCTTGCCGCGCAGCGGCAGAATCGCTTGATAGTTGCGATCGCGGCCCATCTTCGCGCTGTTGTGCACGAAGACGCCGCTTGCGAGAGCGAAGTTGTGGTAGCGCTCGACCGTCAGATCGTAAACGTCGACTCGTTGTTCAAGCTCACGAACCGCGACAGCAAAGCGCTGGGCCGTGGGATTCGCCAGCGTGGCTACAGATGTCCCCCCTTGTCCGGTCGAGTCAACAGTTGGCTTCTCATCGCCGCCGTCGCGTATCAAGACCATGATCTCATTCCAAGTATCGAGGTCCACCGCTCGCAGGTAGGAGCCATCGCGCATGCGGAACAGATGATCCGGCGTGCAACGGATACGCGCCCCGTTCTCGAGCTCGACCTCTACGATGGCAGCATTCCGCTTGGTCAGGCGCGGCTCGAGGAGGGGGACGATCCGGATGTCACCCTCGTCGTTCGTGGCGTATCCGTAGTGGGTAATGCCACGGCGCCAATCTTCAGCAAGTTCCTTGAAGGTTCTGGCGCCCCCATATGCCAGCTGTACCTCGACCTCTCCCGAAAAACAGCCACCCGCACTATCGCCCTCCACGATGAAAATCTCCGCGAGCTCGGGATCCTCGATCGAGCAATCGGCGAGCTTGCCGGGCAGGATGCCGGTCTCGAGCCCTGACTTCTTGCGCGTCAGGTCGCGCGCCTTGCGCGCCGCCTCGCGCGCCCGGGCGGCCGCGAGGGCCTTCTCGATGATCGTCCGCCCCGCGCCCGGGTTCTCCTGGAACCACGAGCCGACCCGTTCATTCAGGACCGATTCGACGATCCCCCGGACCTCGGAGTTGCCGAGCTTGGTCTTGGTCTGCCCCTCGAACTGTGGCTCCATCACCTTGACTGACAGCACCGCGGTCAATCCCTCCCGCACGTCGTCGCCGCTCAGCGTGAAATCGGCCTTCTTGAGGAAGCCCTTCTCGTTGGCGTAGGCGTTGATGGTCCGCGTGAGAGCGGTCCTGAAGCCCGACAGATGAGTCCCGCCTTCGTGGGTGTTGATGTTGTTCACGAAGGTGAACAGAGCCTCGGTGTAGGAGTCGTTGTACTGGATCGCGCACTGCACCTCGACGTCGCTCTTCGTCGCCTCGACGTAGATCGGCTTGGGGTGAAGCGCCTTCTTGTTCTTGTTCAGGTGCTTGACGAACTCGACGAGTCCGCCATCGAACTTGAACACCTCCTGCTTGGCCTTATCGGCGCGCTCGTCGGCCAGCGTGATCCGAAGCCCGCCGTTGAGGAAGGCGAGCTCGCGAAGCCGCGAGGCGAGCGTGTCGTACTCGAAGTCGATCTCGGGGAAGATCTTCGGGTCTGGCCGGAAGCGGACGATCGTACCGGTCGCGTTCGCCTTACCGACGACCTTGAGGTCGGACGCTTTCTTCCCGCGCTCGTACCGCTGGTGGTAGCGCTGGCCATCGCGCATGACCTCGACCTCTAGCCACTCACTGAGCGCATTGACCACCGACACGCCGACGCCGTGGAGGCCGCCCGAGACCTTGTACGAGCCGTGGTCGAACTTCCCCCCCGCGTGGAGGGTCGTCATCGCGACCTCGACGCCCGGCTTCTTCTCCGTCGGGTGCGGGTCGACCGGGATGCCGCGCCCGTTGTCTACGACAGTGATCGTGCAGTCGGCTCCGATCGTCAGCGCGATCTCGTCGCAAAACCCGGCGAGCGCCTCGTCTACGGAGTTATCGACAACCTCGTAGACGAGGTGGTGGAGCCCGCGGGGGCCGGTCGTACCGATGTACATTCCTGGCCGCCGGCGTACGGCTTCGAGTCCATGCAGGACCTGGATCTTTTCGGCGCCGTACTCTTCGGTTGCCGTCGGGTTCTTCTTCGCTCGCGGCTTCTTCGTCTTCATCTCCGTCACGCGCGGTTTTCTCGTCTTCGCCTTCGTCTCCGTAGTCCGTGGCTCCTTGGACTTCGTTTTCGCCATCTACCCTCCGAGGATCGTCATACCTGTCGGCTCTCGCCCGCGTCTGGATCGGGATCGAGCCGGAACAGGATTCGTTCGACCTTGCTGTGTTCCCGACCTGCGTTGAGCCGGGCGAGGAGCTCCCGCTGTCGCAGGGATAGTTCCGTCATCCAGGACGAGTCGCGAACCAGGACGATGAGCGTGCCACCGTCGATCCGGTGCGGCCGCGCCGCACGCGCGATCTCCGCCCCCACGCGATCGGCCCATTCGCCGAAAACCGCGTGGCTCTCGACGACCTCGGCGACGCCGAGGCGCCGGAGCACTCTATCGAGCTCCTGACCGACTGGGCGCGGGTCTCTTCGGCTCACCTACACCGCCTGGCTCATGCCTACCGCCAGGCCCGTGCCAGCGCGTTCCACTATGCCACGATGCGACCGGACGCGATGCGCCAACGCGGAAGCGCGCCGTCGATCCATCCTAGCGGCCGGGGCGTTGTGACGAACCGCTGACGCCTCGCACCGTCGTCGAGCCGGTCCAGCAGCCGCGCTCCCCGCTCCTCATCGAGCTCCGAGAACACATCGTCGAGGAGCAGGATCGGCCGGGTTTCCAGCTCCTCTTCCAGCACGTCGGCCTCGAGGAGCCTGAGAGCGATCGCCGCGGTCCGCTGTTCGCCCATCGATCCAAAGCGAGCGAGCGTCCGGCCCGCGAGCGAGATTGCCATCTCGTCGCGATGAGGCCCCGCGCCGGTCCACCCGCGCCCTCGATCCGGCGCGCGCTCGGCGTGGAGAGCATGAACCCACGCCTCCGACACCACGTCCGGCGCGTCGGGACCATGCGCCGGGACCGGCACGGACGGCTCATAGGCCAACGCATACTCGCCGCGCTGGGCGCCGCCGGCGATCGATCCCGCCACGGCCGCGAACCGCTCCCCGAGCCGCGCCACGAACTCCATCCGCTCCATGACCACTGGAACGCCGGTCGCGATCAGAGCTTCATCCCAGGTTTTCAGGACCGCCTCGGACGCTCCCACGCGCAGAGCTTCGTTGCGTTGCCGCAGTGCGCGCTCGAACTCGCGCAGCGCGCGGCGGTAGCGCCGCGAGACGACCGAAAGCACGCCGTCCAGGTACGCCCGCCGCCGGCTCGGGGAGCCCACGACGAGCGCGAGGTCCTCGGGCGCGACCAGGACCGCAACGACGGCGCCGGTCGCTCCGGTCGGGGTCACGCCCCGCCCGTCGAGCGCGATCCGCCGAGACGCACCATCGGTCGCCATCGCGACCGTGCGCGCGGTCCCATCCTCGCCCACGATGCTCCCCTCGACCCGGAAATGGTCGGCGCCGAACGCAATCGCATCAGCGACAGGCGTCCCGCGAAAGGAACGAAAACGCGCAAGGAGATGGATCGCCTCGAGAAAGTTGGTCTTTCCCTGACCGTTCGCCCCCTCGAGCACCACTCCTTCCGGAGGTGTGCCGAGTTCCATCGGAGCGAGGTTTCGGAAGTGGGTCAGGGAGAGCCCGGTCAGGCGCACCGAACCCCTCTTCGCTGTACCGGCAGATACACCTATAAAGCTAGTCTCCGCCCCCTCCTCAGACCACTCCAAAAAGCCTCCTTCGGAGGGTACTTAGATCTTTGCGCGTCAAAGACTTATGACCGCCGTGGTGGGAGTCACCAAAGGGCGGTCAAAACGTCGCAGATCAAGGCGTCGCGACGAGGAGTGCCGAGGCGTACTGTCGGGGCACCCGCGAAGCGGGTCGGGAAGCCGCATGACGAGGAGCGCAACGAAGAGATGCGGCGTTTTCACCAACCGTCATTCTTGCAATCTCAGGGGCATGACGAGGCACAAGTACGAGTCCTTCTCGCCATCCGCCGGCCTCAGCAGCGCCGCACGCTCGGGCGCCTTGAACGTCATCTCGACCTCGTCCGAGTCGACGAAGCGTAGGACCTCGAGCAGGTAGTTGGCGTTGAAACCGATGTCGAGTGGATCGCCATCGTACGCGACGGACATCTGCTCCGTTCCCTCTCCGACGTCGGGAGTCGAGACGAAGAACTTGAGCATGTCCTCCGCCATCGACAGCCGAACGCGATGCGTCTGATCGCTTGCGATGACCGCCATCCGCCGAAGAGCGCTCGCCAATCGTTCCTTGTCGGCTTGCAGCTTCTTGTCGTTGTCGCGTGGAATGACCTGCTCGTAGTTGGGATAGGGGCCTTCGATCAGGCGGCTGAACACGACCCCCCGGTCGCCGCGAAAACCAATCTGCTTCTCGTCGAAGGCAACCTTCACTTCGTCGTCGGGTGCAAAGATGCGTCCAACCTGGACCAGCGCTTTGGGAGGCACGATCACGTCACGCGCGGACCGCTTCGCCTTGTCCTCGAGACGCACCGACGCCCGCGCCAGCCGATGGCCATTGGT
>JBHEOA010000091.1:0-39636 GCA_046261835.1 Gemmatimonadota bacterium | reverse complement strand
ATACGGCCGTCGTACAGGAGGTAAGCGCGGTCGGTGATGGCGAGCGTTTCACGCACATTGTGGTCGGTCATCAGGATCCCCAGGCCGCGGTCGCGAAGCGAGGCGACGATCGACTGGAGGTCGTCGACCGCGATCGGGTCGACGCCCGCGAACGGCTCGTCGAGCAGCATGTACCGCGGCTGGGTCACCAGAGCGCGCGTGATCTCGAGCCGCCGCCGCTCCCCTCCCGACAAAGCGAACGCCTTGTTCTTGCGGACCCGCCGGAGACCGAGCTCGTCGAGCAAGGTCTCCAGCCGCTCCTTTCGCTCGGCGCGCGAGATCGGCAAGGTCTCGAGGATCGCGAGGATGTTCTGCTCCACCGTGAGCTTGCGGAAGACCGAGGGCTCCTGCGACAAGTACCCGATTCCTCGTCGCGCTCGCTTGTACATCGGCTTGTGTGTGATCTCCTCCCCATCGAGGAAGATCTTGCCGCGTGAATGACGAATCAGGCCGACGATCATATAGAAGGTGGTCGTCTTGCCCGCGCCGTTGGGGCCCAGAAGTCCGACCACCTCGCCGGGGTGGACCTCGAGCGAGACATCGTCGACCACCCGACGCTTCCCGTACCGCTTGACCAGATGCTCCGCCCGCAGGACCGAGTCCTTGCGAATCTCCAGGTCCGGCAGGAGGTCGTGCGCGGGGGCGTGCTCGACGGCCGTCAGCTGTTCGTTCATCGCCTCGCCCTCCGGGGTCGGGTCGCCGCCGCGGCCGCGCGCGGTTCTTCGGGGAGTGGAATCGGCTCGCTCGGGACTTGTCGGGGCCCGGCGACGTTCACCGTCTCGCTGCGATAGATCCCACGGTGACCGCCGCTGGCCACGACCTGGACCAGTGTATCGCCCCGGAAGTTGAGCCGTAACCGCTGGCCGAGCAAATAGTTAACGCTCCAAGCCTCGACCGGGCCGGCACTCGACTCGCGGGCGTAGTGAAGACTCCGTGCGTTCCCCTCCGCCAGGATCCACTGGACCGCCTCTGCCTCGAAGTCGATGTACAGGCTGTCCCCCTCGAGAAATGACGTGGGGCTGACGTTGTCGAACGCCGCCGGAACCGCGTCCGGAACGGAGTCGCGCTTGTCGATCGCCCGCGCTCCCTTGACGGCGATTAGCGCCTCGAGCCGCTGGCTCTGATCGAGCTCGATGTCGATCCACTGGGCGGTCAGGTATGTCTCGGCGGTCTCGATCTTGGGCTCGACCCTGAGCGCCACCCTCCCGATCTCGTCGTCATAGTGCAGGCTGTCGCTGATCGCCGTCAGATCGCTGCGCTCGATCAACACGTTGCCGATCGCTACCAGCTCGGTCCGGGTCGAGTCGCTCGTGAAACGCATCACGTCGCCCCATACCCGGAACGGCTCGGCGGCCGCGGCCGTGTCGCGCGGGACGAGCACCAGCTCGGGGCGGGGATGCGCGACCAGGAGACCCATTCTGCGGTCGTAGTTGACGTTTTCGGCCTTGAGCTGAGAGCCGCTCTCTCGATCGATGACCTGCACCGAGCCGGTCGCCACCGCGACGTCGGTCAGCTCGTAATAGACGAGGTGGTCAGCGTAGAGCTCGGTAGTCTGATCCCAGAAGTGAACGTTGATCTGAAAGTCGGCGACCTGTGACTTCCTATATACCACGGCACGCTGACTTCGCATGTGGACCGGCCCGCGATGGGCCCGCACGTTACCCGTCAGGAAGTAGGTCAGCGAGTCACCCTCGACCACGCGATTGAGCTGGTCGTAGTAGTCCAGGACGACCGGGGCCTGCTCCTGCTGAGCGCGGGCGAGGGAAGGTGCCGCGAGCGCCACGGCCAGGCCGGCGATCCACCCGGCCCGTATCGCAATTCCGGCGTGGTGGAACGGAAGGATCGTCAGCACCGACAATGGGTGATGGCAGCGCTACCTGCCATCCGTTCCCGCGTCGGGTGCTGGCGCGGTGTCGGGCGGCGTCACCTCGGGCGGCGTCACCTCGGGCGGCGTCACGTCCGGCGTCGTCCCGGTGGTGTCGGGAGTGGCGGGCTGCGATCCGAGTGCGGGCTCGGAGCGCAAGACAGCCGATCCACCGGTGATCTTGATGCTCTTGAGACCGGGATCGGCCGTAACCCCACGACCGCGGATCACATTGT
The DNA here is from genome assembly GCA_046261835.1 of Gemmatimonadota bacterium. Lineage (GTDB taxonomy): Bacteria > Gemmatimonadota > Gemmatimonadetes > JACCXV01 > JAHWKZ01 > JBHEOA01. The sequence goes on along the minus strand of JBHEOA010000091.1, from coordinate 37,497 downwards.
TGCCCTGAACGATCTCGGTCGACGCTTCGGTGATGACCTGGTTGGCCACAGGATCGTACCTGAGCCGATCGGTCCGGATCGTCGACTCGGTGCCGCGGACCACGACCTGTCCCGTGGCGATCATGCTCTGGGTCGCCTGCTCGAGCTCCCCTCGGCGGGCGGTCAGCGTCGACTGGTAGAGTCCTTCCTCGTCGTAGAACGTCACCTGGATCGTGTCCCCCACGACCTTGCCGAGCTGGTTGAAGAAGTAGAGCTGTTCGGCGACGAGCACCGCCTTGCGCACACCCTGCACGGTGATCACGTGCTGGCCGTTCTCCACGACCTGGTCGGGCGCGGGATACCCCTCCGGCCCTGATGGGAGCTGACCCCGGGCTGCGGGCTCGGGCTCCTCCCCACAGCCGGTCGCCGCGATGAACGCGAGGATCATGAGCGCGCACTTCACGACAGGGGCTAGACTCTCAGTCACCGGCCGGCTCGCCGAGCAGCATCGCGCGATACGCTTCGAGCGCTTCGTCCCAGCGCCCGGCGCCGCGCAGCAGCCATTCCACCGCTTCACGCACCGCTCCATGGCCTCCTCGATGACGCGTGACGTATGTCGCGCGCGCGCGTACCTCAGGATCGGCATCCGCGGGCGCCACGCTGACCCCGACCTCGGCGAAGACGGGAAGGTCGATGTGATCGTCCCCCATGTAGAAGACCTCGTCCAGGGCGAGCCCCTGCTCGGCGGCCCACGCGGCGACCTGCCATGCCTTGTCCCGAACTCCTTGATACACCGACTCGATGTGCAGTTCCCCCGCCCGTCGCGCCGTCGCCTCCGACTCGCGACCGCTGACCAGCGCGAGCCGGTAACCGAGGAGCCGACACCACACGAGCCCGACGCCGTCGAGGATCGAGAACCGTTTGAGCTCCTCCCCGGCGCCACCGATATAGACCGTGCCGTCGGTCAGGACGCCGTCGACGTCGAGCGCGATTCCCCGCACGCGGTCGAGCGCGGGTTCAGTCATGACTCGCGGTTCCGGCCGTCACCATCGCGGCTGCGTGGATGGCGAGCAGCCGCTCGAACAGCGATTCGAATTCGGCCAGCGGCCATTGGCTCGGCGCGTCGCATAGCGCGCGGTCGGGATCGGGGTGGGGTTCCAGGAAGACGCCGTCGACACCCGCCGCGACCGCCGCGCGGGCGAGAAGCGCTACGAACTCCCGCTCACCCCCCGAAGCATCTCCCGCCGCCGACGGCAGCTGGACGGAGTGCGTCGCGTCGAAGACGACCGGTGCGCCGAGCTCGCGAAGCCGGCCCAGGGAACGCATGTCGACCACGAGGTTGTGATAGCCGAACGTCGTCCCGCGCTCGGTCACGATCACCTTGTCGTTGCCGGTGGAGGTGACCTTGTCGATCGCCCGCGCCATGTCGTCGGGCGCGAGGAACTGTCCCTTCTTGAGGTTGACGACGCGTCCCGTCTCGGCCGCCGCGCGGATGAGGAAGGTCTGTCGGGAAAGGAAGGCGGGGATCTGGAGGACATCCGCCACCTCGGCCGCCGGAGCCACCTCCTCGATCGAATGGACATCGGTCAGGACAGGCAATCCGATCTCGCGCTTGACGTCGGCGAGGATCTCCAGCCCTTGCTCGAGCCCCGGACCGACGTACGCCTCGGTCGATGAGCGGTTGGCTTTGAGATACGACGACTTGAAGACGAGCGGGACACCGAGACGAGCGGCCGTCGCAGCAAGGGCTCGCGCCGTCTCGAGCACGAGCTCGGGGCTCTCGATCACGTCGGGGCCGGCGATCGCGAAAAGCGCGCCGTCCCCCAGGGCGTAGGGGCCACAAGGGATCGGCCGTCGCGCCCGGCGCTGGGCGATCGTCAAGTCGCGACTTCTTGCTGCTCGCGGACCCGCTCCGCACCCGTGGCCGTCTCTTCGGTCGGGGCGGTCTCCTGACGCCGGCGCCGGTTCTCGTGAGCCGCGCGCACGAATTCGCGGAACAACGGGTGTGGCCGCGTCGGGCGGGACTTCACGTCGGGGTGGAACTGACAGGCCACGAACCACGGGTGATCCGCCAGCTCCAGCATCTCGACCAGCCGCCCGTCGGGCGACGTGCCGCTGAAGACCATCCCGCGGTCGGCTAGCAGCGGCCGGTAGGCGTTGGCGATCTCGTAGCGGTGCCGGTGACGTTCGCTGACCCGATCCGTCTCATAGATCCGGCGCACCAGTGATTCTGGCTGCAGGACGCATGGCCACGCGCCCAAGCGCATCGTTCCACCTTTATCGAGGACCCCGACCTGATCCGGCATGAGCGCCACCACTTTGTGCTCTCCCTGGGGGTCGAACTCTTCGGAAGTCGCGTCCTCGAGCTCGCACACGTTGCGCGCGAACTCGATCGTCGTCACCTGCATCCCGAGGCAGATCCCGAAGAACGGCATCCCTGTAACTCGTGCGTAACGGATCGCCTCGAGCATCCCCTCGACGCCACGGTGGCCGAAGCCCGGCGGGACCAGAAGCCCGTCGAACCCGTCCAGCTTCTGGGCAACGTTCTCGCGCGTCACATCCTCGGCGTTGATCCATGTCACGCGCACGTCGACGTCGTTGGCGATCCCGCCGTGCACCAAAGCTTCCTCGATCGATTTGTACGAGTCCTTTAGATCGACGTACTTGCCACAGATCGCGATGTCGACGCGCTCGGAGGCGTGATAGATCCGGCTGACCATGCGCCGCCATTCCGCGAGATCGGCTTCGTCCGCCTCGAGCTCCAGCTGCTCGACCACCAGCCGGTCGAGCCCGTACTCGTGGAGCGCCAGCGGCACCTGGTAGATCGACGAGACGTCGCGAGCGGGGATCACCGCCTCGAAGGGTACGTTGCAGAAGAGCGCCACCTTGCGGCGCATCTCGTCCGTCAGCGGTAGCTCGGAGCGTGCCAGCAGAAGGTCAGGCTGCATGCCGATCGCGCGCAGCTCACGCACGGAATGCTGGGTGGGCTTGGTCTTGAGCTCCTCAGCGGCCTTGACGTAAGGCACCAGCGTGACGTGGACGAAGCAGGTGGAGCGGAAGCCCCGCTCGAGACGAAACTGCCGGATGGCCTCGAGGAACGGCAGCGACTCGATGTCGCCGACCACGCCGCCGACCTCGGTGATCACGACGTCGAGATCGGGCTCCTGTTCGGCGAGCGCGATGATCCGCTGCTTGATCTCGTCAGTGATGTGGGGAATGACCTGCACCGTGGCGCCGAGGTAGTCGCCGCGACGCTCCTTGGCGATCACCGTCTGATAGACCCGGCCGGTCGTCACGTTGTTGGCCTGTGAGAGCGAACGGTCGATGAACCGTTCGTAATGGCCGAGATCGAGGTCGGTCTCGGCCCCGTCGTCGGTGACGAACACCTCGCCGTGCTGGAACGGGCTCATCGTTCCCGGGTCGACATTGATGTAAGGGTCGAACTTCTGGATCGTGACCGAGAGCCCCCGCGACTTGAGGAGCATCCCGAGCGAGGCGGCGATGATGCCTTTGCCGAGCGAGGAGACGACCCCCCCGGTGATGAAGACGTACTTCGTGTGGGAGTCGGTCATGGCGGGCTCCCGAAAGTTGGATCGGTTCGGGTAAAGCCCAAAGCTAACGCCCGGTCTCACGAGCGGCGAGCGAGTCCTCGACGCGGGCCACGTCTTCGGGGCGGTCGACGGCGATGGCGCGCGAGTCGAACCGCGCACAGGCGACGACCAGCCCGAGCTCCAGCGCACGAAGCTGCTCCAGCTGCTCACTCAGCTCGAGCGGGGTGGGGTTGGTGGCCACGAACCGGTCGAAGGCCGCTCGCCGGTAGGCGTAGAGGCCCACGTGGACGAAATCGGGCGCGCCGTGCGGGATCGGTGCGCGCGAGAACCACAGGGCCCTGCCGTCCGCGGCGAGGGCGACCTTGACGAGAGCCGGGTCTGCCGGGTCTTCCACCGGCCGGCGTGGGCGAGCGAGCGTGGCTACGTCAGCTTCCGGGCGCTGACGCAGGGTGGCGATGGCGAGGTCGATCGCCTCCGGCTCGAGCAGCGGCTCGTCACCCTGGAGATTCACCACGATCTCCGCTCTCGCCGCTACCGGGTCGGCCGCCAGAAGCTGCGCGATCCGATCGCTTCCCGAAGCGGCGGGCTCTGAGCTCGTCACCGCGCGCGCTCCGGCGCTTTCAGCGGCGCGCGCGATTCCCTCGTGATCGGTGACCACCGCCACCGCGTCGACGGATCGCGCCGCAATGGCGGCTTCGACGACCCAGGCGATCATCGGCCGGCCGCGGATCCGAGCGAGCGGCTTTCCGGGAAAACGGGTCGAGCCCCAGCGGGCGGGGATGGCAGCGAGGATCACGTCGTCAGCTGCCGAACGCGTTCAGAACCACGGGCTCATGCGCAAGTAGAGCTGCCACGTCCGCTCGGCTTCGCCGTAGACGCCGAACACGCCCAGATAGCGGGCCTGGCCGCGCCCGGCGATCCCACCACCGTAGGACGCGTTCCATCCCGGCCCCTCGTCCTCGAACCATGCGTCGCCCACCGAGAGCAGACCGACCAGGTAGATCGTCTTGAAGAGGCGCGTCCCGACCGGAATTCCCTGATGATATGTGAGGGTCGAGAACGCCATCCGGTCGCCGGTCAGGCGGTCGAGCAGCGCGTTGTAACCGGGGATCGAGCTCCCGCCGCCCAGCCGGTACCAGAACTGGGGCGCCAGCGTGTCGGCCGACCCAAGCCGACCGCCGGCCACTCCGCGCAGCGACACGAACGACGAATCGAAGGTCGTCACGAACAGCCGCGCCTCGCCCTGGGCCCAGTCGAAGTCGAAGTCGCCCCCGAATCCCCAGCGGTCGTAGCGGCCATCGAGGTAGACGCCCCGGGTGGCGAACTGAGGCGCGTTGCGGCGATCGAACGTGATCCGGCCCCCCAGCGCGCGCCCTTCGCCCTCGGAGATCGGCGGGTTGTCGCGCCACTCCGCGTCACCCTCCAGGAGCGCGAAGGGACGCTCGGAGTCGAGCGACTGGAAATCGTCGTGCCGCCACCGCGTTCGGAGGACGACGGGCAGCACGAACGAACGCTCGGCCCACACCTCGTAGCCCGTCCGCTCGTGATAGAGGCGGTCGTCGTCCGCCAGGAAGAAAGAGGCGAGCGAGTTCATGAAGTCGCCGCGGTGCCACCGCTCGGCCGTGTCGGTGATGCGATAGACGCGCCCACCCAGGGCAAGCCCGCGAGCTCGCGGAAACTCGCGCAGGAAGGCGACGTCCCACCCCACGTCATTGCGGGCGGTCCTGAAGACGGGCCCGAAGACGAGCTCGGTCCGCGGCTGACCGGGCATCCGCTTGAGCCCCGCGGCGAGACCGAAGAGGAGGCCGTCGACCCCGTTGTACTCGTGGATCACGATGCCGCTGAACCCCTTGGGCTCGAACGGGAAGCCGACCGAAGGCGGCTCGTAGTGGATGTGCGCGCGGGAGGGTCCGAGGAGCTCGACCCGGATCGGCTCCTCGCGCAGCCACGTGGTCGGACCGGTGACCCCCGCCATCGCCGTCCCGTAGAAGGTTCCGCCCAGAATCGTCAGTCGGCCGTCGATGACGGCACCCGGTCGAAGCGTGACCTCGCTCCCCACCGCGGTCACGTCGCCGGTCACACGGCCTTCGAGCAGGAGTCGGCCGCCCAGGTGAACAAGCTTCCCCTCGAGTATGCCCTGAGCGGGAATCGTCATATCGCCCAGCGCCACGGTGGATCCGGGATCGTCCAGCGCGATGTCGATGATCTGCTTGGTTGCGAACGGGACTTCGGCATCGAAGCCGACCTCGGGCTCCTGAGCGTGCGCCGAGCCGGCGATCGCGGCCAGTCCCGCGAGTACGAAGGCGATCCGGGTCGCGGTCACCGTCACGTCAGGCGCGCGGATGAAAGCGACGGTGCTCGGCACGCAAATAGGGAGAATCGACGTGGGTGTAGATCTGAGTCGTGGAGATGTCGGCGTGCCCTAGCATCTCCTGAACCGCCCGCAGGTCGGCGCCCCGATCGAGGAGATGGGTAGCAAAGGTGTGGCGGAACGTGTGGGGCGTGACGCGCTTTCCGATCTTCGCCATGTCGACGTAGCGATGCACGATCTTCCAGGCCCCCATGCGCGACAGCGGCCCGCCGCGCGCGTTGAGGAATAGCGCACCCTCGCTCGCGCTGCCGGCCAGGAAGACTCGCTCCTCGTCGATCCACTCACGCAACGCCTCGATGGCGCGCCGGCCAACGGGGACGATCCGAACCTTGTTCCCCTTAGGGCCCACTCTAACCTTCTCCGGTCGCCCCTTCCGTCGCCGGACGGAACGCCACGCTGGCGTGATCCTGATCACACGTTCGCCCAGATCGCATTCGGCGAGCTGAACTGCAACGAGCTCGCTGATCCTGACGCCGGTCGAGTAGAGAAACTCGAGCATCGCGCGATCGCGCCGCGGGAGTGGCTGCGACGGTTCCACGGCGGCGATCACCCGCTCCACCTCCTCCAGCGTGAGGACGCTCGGTAGACGCCGACCGAGCCGTGGAGACTCGATCGCTTCCGTGGGATCGAGATCGATCTCGCCATCCGCCAGTCGGAAGCGATAGTACCCGCGCAGGGAAGCCAGGTGGCGACCCGCCGTCGACGACTTGAGGCCGCGTCGTTTGAGGTCTGCGAGCCAGGCGCGCACCGTGCTGCGCTCGTCGGGGTCGCGACCCGACTTGCTGGCATACCGATGATACCGCTCGAGGTCGGCGCGATACGCGGCGATCGTGTTCGCGGCCAACCCCTTCTCGAGGTGGAGGTGCTCCACATACCGTTCGAGCGGGTCGATTCGTCGCGTCATCGGCGTCCGGGATCGAACGTCTCTTGGAGAAAGGGGTTCGTGCGCCGCTCGCGGCCGATCGTCGTCGAATCGAGATGCCCCGGATGCACCACCGTGTCGTCGGGAAGCGCGAAGAGCTTGTCGCGGATCCCGCTGACCAGGACCTCGAACGAGCCGCCCGGAAAATCGGTGCGGCCGATCGAGCCGGCAAAAAGAGCGTCACCGGTAAAGACGATCCCCTCGGCGGGAACGTAGTACGAGACGCTACCCGGAGCGTGGCCCGGCGTCTCGTAGACGTGCACCTCGCGACCGAGGAGATCCAGCCTGTCGCCTTCGCCCACTGCCCTGTAGGGGACCGACGCCCGAACCGGCATCCCGGCGAAGGCCGAGAGGTTGACCGTCGGCGAGCGCAGCATCGCCTCGGCGTCGGCGTGGAGGTAGACCGTGGCGCCGGTCGCCGCGACGATCTCGTCGAGCGCCCCGATGTGGTCGCCGTGAGCATGGGTCTGGAGGATCGCGACGAGCGCGAGGTCGCGCGATGCAAGCTCCGCGAGCAGGCGCGAGGCTTCAGCCCCGGCGTCGACCAGGATCGCCTCGCCGGGCGCAGCGTCCCACGCGATGAACGCGTTCGCCTGGATCGGTCCGACGGGGTTTCGAAGGACGTTCAGCACGGGGGGAATCTAGCACGTCGAGTCGATCGTCAGGCGCCGCGCCGCCCGAAACGTCATAGATCTTGTAAACCCGCGCGGCGTGCCACATTTTGCTGTGCGCATGGTCGACCGGGACCAACGCCTGCGGATCTGTCTGCTCACGGACGCGTACGAGGGGTCGCAGTCTCCGATCAAGGAGGTCGACCTCCCGTGTGATCCTCGTCCATGGATTCCCGAAGCCGAGTGGACGTGGGTCGAGCTCACCAAGGCAACCGCCGTCCCGCGCGTCATGGAGCTCGCGCGGAAGGGTTTCGACGTCTTCTTCAATCTCTGCGACGGTTCGTGGGACGAGGACAGACCCGGGATCGAGGTCGTTCAGACGCTCGAGCGGCTGAACCAGGCATTCACGGGCGCGACGTCCGAGTTCTACGACCCCTCGCGCGAGGCGATGAAGCGGGTCTGTCACGCGTGGGGACTGGACACACCCGGTTATGCGCTTGTTCGGACCGCCAAGGATGTCGAACGCGCCTCCGACACCCTGCGCTGGCCGCTGATCGTCAAGCACCCCAACAGCTACAGCTCGATCGGAATCACGCGCGAGTCGCGAGTCGAAACTCCTGCGGACTTGAAAGTCCAGGCGGCGCGGATGCGGAAGGCTTACGGCGGGGCGCTGATCGAGGAGTTCATCGAAGGCAAGGAGTACACGGTGCTCGTCGCCGAGGACCCCGACGATCCCCTTCATCCGACCACGTATACGCCGGTCGAGTGGCTGTTTCCTGATGACGAGACGTTCCAGCACTTCGAGCTCAAGTGGGTGACGTACCTCAAGCTCCTCGGTCAGCCGGTCGTGGATCCGGAGCTCGACGCCCGCCTGCGAGACGCCTCCTCCCGCTTCTTCCTGGGCCTCAACGGCGCCGGATACGCGCGCACCGACATCCGCGTCGACGCCGAGGGGCGGATCTGGATGCTCGAGATCAACGCCAACTGCGGCATGTACTATCCCGAATCCGACCCCAGCGGAGCCGATCTTGCCCTCATGTTCGATCCGTCCGGCTACGAGGGCTTTACGCGACAGGTCATCGAGGCAGCGCTGCGGCGACGCGACCGGCGGCGGCGCGGCTGGGAGGTGCGCTGGACGTACGGTAACGGCTATGGTCTGGTGGCCAGGCGTCCGATCCGTCGCGGCGAGCGAATCATCGTCTTCGAGGAGACGCCCCATGTGCTCGTAACGCGCTCGCATGTCGAGAGCCAGTGGAGCGAGCCCCAGCTCTCGTGGTTCCGCGGCTACGCCTGGCCTCTGACGGACGAGACGTGGGTCATGTGGAACCGTGATCCCGAGGAGTGGAAGCCGATCAACCACTCGTGCGAGCCCAATGCGTGGCTCGAGGGACTCGACGTCGTGGCCCGCCGAGCCATTCGCCCCGGTGAAGAGATCACGATGGACTACGCCACCTTCATGAACGAAGCCATGCCGAGCTTCGAGTGCTTCTGTGGGTCGTCGCGTTGCCGCGGGACGATCCACGGCAGCGATCATCTCGCCGACTTCGTCGACCGCTACGGGGACCACGTCTCCGACTACGTAAGGCGTAAGCGTCGCGAGCGCCTTGCAGAAGCGCTCACGCACGCGTCATCTTAGTCGTTCAGTCCGTTCCCCAGCCCACCTGCCCATTATTTCCGGAGGTTCTCACGCATGCGATTCGCGAACCCCATACGTTCATTTTCGGCGCTCGCTGCGCTCGTGTTTCTCGCAACGGGCGCCGCAACCGCCCAGACCGGCGCCACTCACGAGATCCGCTACGGCCCCGAGGAGGCTCTGGGTGAAGGAACCGTGCGCACGTACCTCGCCGTCGACGCGAACGGCAACCCCCTCGAGCTCGGCGTCGCGATCAGCGAGACGGCGATGGCCACGCTCCCCGATCTTTCCCAGAAGCCGCCGATGGAATCGTTCATCGCCCTGGACCTCGAGCTGCCGGAGGGAGCGCCGGCGCCCTACAAGCTGGTGGGCTTCGACTGGAACTCTATCGGACATCCGCCGGTCGACATTTACGGCGTTCCCCACTTCGACTTCCACTTCTACACGATCGACACGGCGACGAAGGGAGCGATCCTGCCGGGTGATGGCGACGTGCCTACCGAGGTCGGCGAGTTCACGGAGGGGCCGTTCGCGGAGCGCGCGATGAAGGCGCCCACGGCTGGATACCTCCCCGCCGGCTACGCCTACGCCCCCGGATCCGCGGTCCCCATGATGGGGGGTCACTGGATCGACCCGGCGTCCCACGAGTTCCACGGCCAGGCGTTCGACAAGACGTTCATATACGGCACGTGGGACGGCGAGGTGATCTTCATCGAGCCGATGATCACGAAGGCGTTCATCGAGTCGAAGGCCGAGGGGTCGTTCGAGATTCCGACCGCCGAAAAGGTCTCCGCGCCGGGCTGGTATCCGTCCCAGTACCAGATACGATTCGATTCGGAGGCCAGGGAGTATCGGGTCGCGCTGACGAGCTTCGCGGAGCGGAACTGAGGACGCGCTAGACGGGGCTGGTCTTCGCGCCGGCCTCTCGCCTGGCCATTGCGCGGCGGGCGGTCTCGGCCACCACGGGGTCGGGATCGCCCGCCGCTTCGTTCAGCGCAGCGTCGGAGCCGAGCCCGGTGTTGCCTGCCACGATCGCGGCGTTCCGCACGAGCCCGCAACGCCGGGTGCGCCCGACCGCCGTGTCGCCGAAGCGGCGCCGGAACTCGTCCGCGCTCAACGTCAGGAGATCGTCCAGCGTGGCGGGCCAGGCACCGCGGCGGGGCGCAAGCCGCTCCTCGGTCGCGATGGGCGCGTGGCGGTTCCATGGGCAGACGTCCTGGCACACGTCGCAGCCGAAAAGCCATTCTCCCACCGCCTCCTCTTCCGCGGGCTCGAGCGCGTCCCGATGCTCGATCGTCCAGTACGAGATGCAGCGCCGGGCGTCGAGGACATAGGGCTCGACCAGAGCGCCCGTCGGGCACGCCTCGATGCATCGCGTGCAGGAGCCGCAGTGATCGGTGCCGGGGAGGTCAGAAACGAGCTCGGCGGTCGTCAGGATCTCGCCCAGAAAGAGGAACGACCCGAGCCGCACGTTCAGCAGGTTCGTGTTCTTGCCGCGCCAGCCGAGTCCCGCGCGCTCGGCCCAGTACTTGTCCATGAGGGGCGCCGAATCGACGAACGCACGGCCCTCGAACGTCGGTTCCAGCGCTCGGCCACGCTCGAGGAGCCGGCCAAGCTTGTCCTTGAGGACCCGATGGTAGTCTTCGCCCCAGGCGTAGGTCGCGACCTCGAGCCCCTCTGGCTGAGGCGCTTCGCCTGCCGGCCGATGGTAGACGAGCCCTACGCACACGATCGAGCGGCAGCCTGGGACGAGCTCCCGCGGATCGACCCGCTTCTCGAAATGGTTCGCCATCCAGGCCATCGTCCCGTGGTAGCCCTGCGTCAGCCATTCCGCTAGGCGATCATCGTCCGCAACACGGTCGGCGCGCGCGACCCCAACGAGGTCGAATCCGAGCCCGCGCGCCTCGGCCTTGACGTGTCTTGTCAGCTCTTGAGCGTTCATGAACACTTCCTATGCTAACGCAAGATCGGCCGCTGCCGGCCTAGGACGCGGCGGCTTCCTCGGCCTCGACGACCTCCAGCGCCGCCTTAACCCTTTCGGCGAGCGTGGTCGAGAAGCCGGGCACTCGGGCGATCTCCTCGACCGGTGCCTGACGGATGCGTTCGGTCGAGCCGAAGTGAACGAGGAGCGCCGCGCGACGGCGCGGGCCGATCCCCGGCACGCGGTCGAGCTCGGAGGCGATCGTCCGCTTCGACCGGAGCGAGCGGTGGTAGGTGACCGCGAAACGATGGGCTTCGTTTCGGATGTGTTGAACGAGCTGGAGCGCGCGCGACCGCCGTGGTAGCCATATCGGGTCACGGTCCCCGGGCCGATAGATCTCCTCCTCGCGCTTGGCGAGCGCGATCGTGTCGATCTCGTCGAGAATCCCCATCTCCTCGAGAACGCCTCTGGCCGCGGAGAGCTGACCCTTTCCGCCGTCGACCACCAGGAGATCGGGCAGCGGCTCGCCGTGGTCGAGAACTCCGCGGAAGTAGCGTTCCACGACCTCGGCCATCATGGCGAAGTCGTCCTGCCCCTCGACGATGTACTTGATGCGGAACTTCCGATATCCCGCCTTGCGCGGTTTGCCGTTCTCGAACGTAACGATCGAACCCACACTGTCCGATCCCTGGATCGTTGAGATGTCGACGCAGGCGATCCGTCGCGGGATCCGCGCGAGCCGAAGCTCGGCCTGGAGCTCGAGCACCTGGTCCGCGGCCCGCACGGTCGTCTCTTCGTCGCGGAGCCGACGCTCCTCGAGGTGGAGTCGAGCATTCTTCTCGGCCAGCGCGACCTGCCGTGCCTTGTCGCCTCGCTTGGGGACCCGAAACACGACCACGCGACCGGCGCGGCGCCGAACTGCCTCCTCGAGGAGCGGCCGGTCGTCGAAGTCGAAAGGCACCAGGACCTCGGGTGGGAGCTCCTGAGCGCGGGAGTAGTAGCGCGTCAGGAAGAGCGAGAGCACCTCGCCGTCCGCCGCGCCCTCGACGTTGCCTAGCACGATCCGCTCCTGGTCGAGCAATCGCCCCTCGCGGACCCTGAGCACCACGCCGCACGCCTCGTCGCCGAGCTGCGCCAGCGCGACGATGTCCCGATCGTCCCCCGACAGGCTCGTCATTCGCTGACCCTCGCGGATCTCGGAGAGCTGATCGAGCTGGCGCTTGTACTGCGCCGCGCGCTCGAACTGGAGTCGCTCCGCGGCCGATTGCATGCGAGCGCCAACCACGCGCTCGGCGGCGCGGGTATCGCCGTCGAGGAAACGGACAACCTCGTCGATCATGCCGCGGTACTCCTCGCGAGAGACGTACTCGACGCACGGAGCGTCGCAACGGTGGATGTGATAGTCGAGGCACGGCCGCGATGGACGCTCGCGGAGAAGGTTGTAGCGGCACGAGCGTACCGGGAACAGGTCCTTGATCATCGCGAGGTTCCGGCGCAGGTACTTGACATGCGTGTACGGTCCGAAGTAGCGCGCGCCGTCCGGCACGACCCGACGCGTCACGAAGACCCGCGGATAGTCCTCCTGGAGGGTAACCTTGATGTAGGGATACGACTTGTCGTCGCGCAGGATGACGTTGAAGCGCGGGTCGTGCTCCTTGATGAGGTTCGATTCCAGGAGCAGCGCCTCGACCTCGCTCTCGGTCACGAAGTAATCGAGATCGACCGCCTTCTGAACCAGGACCGCGGTCTTGTGCGGCAATGCCGCGCTGGGCTGGGCATAGGAGCGAACACGGGCCCTCAGGTCCCCCGCTTTGCCGACGTAGAGGATCTCCCCGTCGGTGGTCTTGAAGAGGTAGACCCCCGGCTTGCGCGGCAGGCGCGCGATCTTTTCGGTCAATGTCTTCTTCATGGCACACAAGAAGATACGCGGGCGTTTCGTGGTCCGCCCTCGACGGAAAGTCGCACCGCGGCTTGCGTCGAAGAGCGCGGCCTCGACAGGTTGCGCCGACATGCCGGAGGATTTCCAGACGGGCGTATCCCCGACCGTGGGCCGTTTCCGCTGGCGCGGGACCGAGATCTCTCGTCTGGAGGCGTTCAGCGACGTGACCCTCGCTTTCGCCGTCACACTTCTGGTCGTGTCGCTCGAGGTCCCCGACTCCTACTCCGACCTGGTCGTCACGCTGCGCGGATTTCCCGCCTTCGCGATCTGCTTCGCGCTCCTCATCATGATCTGGTTTCACCACTACCACTTCTTTCGCCGCTACAGTCTGGAGGATGGGCCGACGATCGCGCTCAACGCGCTGCTCCTCTTCGTCGTCCTGTTCTTCGTCTATCCACTCAAGTTCCTGTTCCTGCTCTTGACCCAGCAGTTCTTCGGTATGGGAGGCCCCGAAGGGGTCACGATCACCGGCGTCGGGGAGTTCGATGCCCTCTCGCTCATGACGATCTACGGGGTCGGCTTCGCCGCCGTCTTCACGATTTTCATCTTCATGTACGTGCACGCCTGGTGACAGCGCGACGTTCTCGGCCTGGACGACTTCGAGCGGCACGACACTATGACGGGGGTCCAGCACTTCATGATCTACGTCGCGGTGGCGATCCTCTCGATCGGGATCGCGCAGCTCGGAGGGTCGCCCTTCTTCTCGGGAATCTCCTACGGCCTGCTGGGACCGGCGACCGCGCTCCATGGCAGGAGGCGCCGGCGGCGGCGCGACGTCCAGCTCGGCGCATAGACAGGCGAGCTCAGCGGGCGCGGCGGAGCGTGAGATCGACACCCATGGCCCGCGTCGCGACCAGGTAGACACCGCCGACCAGGGCGTAGAGTCCTGCCGTGGCGGCGATCCGCGGGCCCAGCTCCCACGCCGGCCAACGATCGAGGATCCACAAGTACGGCGCCGCCCCGATGGCGCCGGCGACCGCCAGCGCGACCAGCATGGCGCGGACATCGCCCCACGCGCCGGGATCGAGCACCCCCCCGAGACGCGCGCGCAGCTTACGCACCAGGACGAGCGCATTGAGTGAGGAGGCGAGCGCGGTGGCGAGCGCGATCCCCGGCGTTCCGATCCACCATGCGAGCCCGATCCCCAGTGCGACGTTGGCGAACAGAGTCCATATCGCAACGCGCACCGGGGTGCGCGTATCCTGTAGCGCGTAGAACGCGGTCGCGAGGAGCCGCACCGATCCGTACGCGAGGAGGCCGGCCGCGTAGCCCGCCAGGACCCAGGTGACGGCGGCGGTGTCGGCGGCGTCGAAGGCGCCGTGCTCGAAGAGCACGGAGACGGCGGGCAAGCCGAATGCGACGAGTCCAAGCGTAGACGGAAGGACGAAGAAGGCCATTCGCCGCCACGCGACCCCGAGCTCCGAGCGGATTGCCGTGACCGGCTTCTCCCACCCAGCGCCCTCCGCCTCGTGCGCCAGCGTGGGAAGCGCGACCTGGGCGATCGCTACGCCGAAGAGCGAAAGGGGCAAGAGGTAGATCCGCTGAGCGTAGGCCAGCGTCGCCACGCCTTCGTTGCCCAGGAACGTCGCGATCTCGATGTCGACCACGCTGGAGAGCTGCGCGACACCCGTTCCCGCCAGCATCGGCAGGAAGAGAGCGACGACCCGCTGCACGGCGGGATCGCTCCAACCGCCGCGGGGCGTGAGTGTACCCAGGACCGCCCGGGTCGAGGGAAGCTGGACCAGGAGCTGGACCGCGCTTCCCGCGACTACGCCCCAGGCCAGGATCCATACGGGATCCCAGCGCGTGCGCCCGACGAAGGCGATCAGCGCTGCGGCCGAGACGACCGACCAGAACAGAGGCGCCATGTTGGGCCAGAAGAAGCGACCATGGGCGTGGAGCACGCCCATGCACCACGCACCGAGCACCATGAACGCGCACGTCGGGAAAAGGACCACGATGAGCCGCGCGACAAGACCGCGCAGCTCGGAGTCGAACCCCGGCGCCACGACCCAGGCGAGGAGTGGCGCGGTCACCATGCCGGCGATCGTCGCCAACCCGACCGCGAGAAGGACCAATCCCAGCACGCTCTGCGCCAGCCGGCGAGCCGCTCCCGGTTCGGCAGCTCGCATGCGCTCGGCGAGGACGGGGATGAACGAGGCGGAGAGGTTCCCCTCGCCGAGCAGGACCCGGACGAGGTTGGGGATCTTGTAGGCGGCGACGAACGCCGAGTACACCGCGGCGCGGCCGAAGTAGAAGGCCACCACTTGCTCGCGGACCAGCCCGAACACGCGGCTCACGCCGATGCCGAGCATGACGACGAGGGTCGCGCGGCCCGAGCCGCGCGGGGGATTCGCCTTCGAGGCCGCTACGGCTTCTCCTCGAGCCGCTCCATTCCGTCGAGCCACGCGTCGAACGACGTGGTGCGGATTCCCCATCTTGATTGATTGGCCGCGATGTCCACACGAGGCTGGGCGCCTGAATTGAACCAGCGGAACATCTTGGCGAAGTCGCGGGCGAAATCCTCGCCCAGGGCGGGCGCGAAGATCTGCTCGAGTTGGTCGAGGGGAAGCGGCTCGAACTCAACCGGCCTTCCGAGCTTGCGCGACCACGCCGCCGCCAGCTCGTCGCCTGTTTTCTCGTCGGACGCGAGCGGGATCGCCGCGCCGGTGAAGTCGTCAGGTCTCAGAAATGCCGACGACCCGTACGCGCCAATGTCGTCCACGGCGACCATCTGGAAGCGAGTTTCCGGTTTCAGCCCGAGCGGGAGCTTGCCGTCCCTGATGAATGGCCACATCCAGTGCGCCAGGAAGTTCTCCATGAAGGAGACCGGCCGCAGCATGGTCGCTCGCAGGCCCAGCTCGCGGATCCGATCCTCGACGACGCCCTTGGAATCGATGTGCGGGATTCCGGTTCCGTCGGTTGCGCCGATGACCGACGAATACACATACCGTTCGACGCCTGCATCTCGCGCCGCCTCGGCGAGGGTCTTTCCCTGCTCGATCTCTTCGTCGATACCGCCCTCGAAGAACGTCGTCATCGCGTAGACGCCCCAGACCCCTTCGAGCGCGCGATCGAGAGAGCGCCGGTCGGTCATGTCGCCCCGCACGACCTCGGCGCCGTAATCGGCGAGATGCGTGGCGCGAGTGGGATCGCGCGTCAGGGCCCGGATGGGCCGTCGCAGGTTCAGCAGGTGGCGCGCGACCGCCCCACCCTGTTTTCCTGTCCCGCCGGCTACGAGGATCAGACCGGTATCGGCCATCGTGAGGGCTCCTGTCAGGGGGTTGAAAGCGATCGGCCGCCGCAATCTAAACGCGGGCGTGGGCGTTTGCTCGACTCCAGAGCCGTGGCTAGGTTCGCGCAACGTATGCCCGCCGCCACCGGGCCCGCCGCCCGCGGGGCCTTCGCCGCGTGCGACGCATTGGCCCGCACTCACTACGAGAACTTCCCGGTCCGCGCGCCCTTCCTGCCCCGGGAGATGCGCCACGACCTGGCCGCGATCTACGCCTTCTGCCGGACGACCGACGACCTGGGTGACGAATACACCGGCGATCGCCTGGCGGCGCTGGCAGCATGGGAGGAGCGAGTCTGCGAAGCGCTGGCCGGCGAAGCCCCCAGCGGCGTTCCGCTGCTCTCGGCGCTCGCGGTCACCGCGCGCCGGCGTGGGATTCGGAGCGAGCTCTTCCTGCGCGTGATCGAGGCCAACCGTCGCGATCAGACGACCCACCCACATGCCGACGAGGCGTCGCTCCTCGACTACTGCTCGTACAGCGCTACGCCCGTGGGACGCATGGTCCTGCGCGTGGCGGGACACGACGACGCCCGGCTCGACGCGCTCGCAGACGCCACCTGCGTCGGACTCCAGCTCGCCAACTTCTGGCAGGATCTCGCGCGCGACTGGGCAATGGGACGCTGCTACCTGCCGCTGGACGCGTGCGCGCGCCATGGGGTGATCCCTGAGATCGAGCTCGCCGGTGCCGTCGCTTCGCCGGCCCTGCGCGCGCTCGTCGCCGAGCGCGTGGCCGACGCGCGGCTTTGGCTCCTCGCCGGCTGGCCGCTCGCTGAACGGATGTCTCTCCGCTGGCGGCCGGTGATTCGCGCCTTCTCGCGCGGCGGGTGGGCGATCCTCAATGCGATCGAGGCCCAGGGGTTCGATACGCTCGCCGCGCGCCCTGTAGTCTCCCGCTCGCGCCGACGCGGGATCGTGGCGCGCGAGCTCCTGCGCGCGCCACTGCGCGGCATCTCGCTCGCCGATTGACTTCGCACGACGTCGCTGCGGCCGGTTACGCCGAGTGCGAGGCGGTCACGCGCCGGACCGCGCGCAACTTCGCCCTGGGTATCTGGCTCCTCCCTCCCGATCGACGACGCGCGCTCGCAGCGGTCTACTGGTTCGCCCACCGCGCCGACGACGCGGTCGATGCGCCAGGTGATCCCGTCCAGCGACGCGCGCGCCTGGCGTCGGTACGCTCCGAGCTCGATCGAACTCTCGCGGGCGAACCACCCGCGGCACCTTGGGCAGCACTCGCCGAGGCGACCACGCGCTGGGCGATCCCTGCTGACCTCTACCACGAGCTCGTCGACGGGGTGGCGCGGGATCTCGAACCCGCCCGATTCCGGGATTGGAAGTCCCTGCGCCAGTACTGCCACGGCGTGGCGGGTGTGGTGGGCCTCGTGGCGCTACGGATCTTCTCCGGTCGGGGTGACGGCGCTCCGGGCGCGGCGGCGCTCGATCCCGCCGTGCAGCGGGACGCCGCCCGCCTGGGATACGGCCTCCAGCTCACCAACATCCTGCGCGACCTGCGCGAGGACGCGTCCCGCGGCCGCTGGTATCTGCCACTCGACGAGAGCGAGCGCTTCGGCGTGAGCGCTGCCGCCGTCGCGACCGCCGCCGCCGAGCCAGGGTTCGAAGCCCTCGTTGCGCTTCAGGTCGAGCGCGCCCGCGAGCTCTACAACGCCGGGCCGCGGCTCGTCCGGCGACTCCCGCGCGCGACCCGCGCGTGCCCCGCGGCGTTGACCGGAGTCTACCGTGGGATCCTCGAACGAATCGCCGGCGAACCGCGCGCCATCCTCCACGGCCGCGTCGCGCTACCCGCCGCGGGGAAGCTCGCTCGCGGACTCGCTGCCGCGGCGCGCGCGGTCGCCCTGCGCGCCGCGTGACGCGGCCTGGGCGAGGCCATGCGCCCGTCGTCGTCGTGGGAGGAGGGCTCGCGGGGATCGCCGCTGCGTTGACTCTCGCGCGCGCTGGCCGGCGGGTGGTCCTCTGTGAGCGGCGGCCGTTTCTCGGCGGTCGCGCGTTCTCGTTCGCCGATCCCGACACGGGTGCGGTAATCGACAACGGCCAGCACGTCCTGGTCGGCGCGTGCGCGCGGTTGCGCGCGCTTTTCTCCGCCATCGGCGCGCCCTTGAACGCCTTCGTTCGCCAGCGCCGGCTCGAGGTCGCGATCCTGGATGAAGCCGGGCGCCGCGCGGTGGTTCGCTCCCCACCCCTTCCCGCGCCCCTCCACGTGCTCCCCTCGCTCCTCGCATATCGCCATCTCGATCGCGCCGAACGACGCGTCACCGCCCGCGCGATGCGCGCGCTGGTCAGCGCCCGCGGTCACGCGCGCGCCGCGCTCGACCCCATCCCGCTGGGCGGCTGGCTGGAAACGCGCGGGGTTTCGGCGCGCGCCGTCGATCGCTTCTGGGAACCCCTCGTCCGCCCGGCCCTTAACATCCCCGCGCGACAGGCCAACACGCCGCTGGCCGCCTTCTTCTTCGAGCAGACGGTATGGCGGGGTCGCGCCGGCGGCGCGCTCTGGCTTCCGGCGACGGGCTTGAGCGACGCGATCGGCAACCCCGCCGCGCTGGCGTTAGCGCGGGCGGGCGTTGAGCTCAAGCTGGGCGCCCGCGTCCGGCGCATCGCATGTGAGGGGAACCGCGTCGGCGGAGTCGAGCTCGCCGAGGGGGAGACGATCGAGTCCGAGGACGTTGTCGCCGCGGTGCCGCCCACCGCGCTCGCCGAGATCGCGCCGCGCGCAGCCCTGCCAGCCCACGTCGGCGATCTCGGCGCGAGCCCCATCGTCAACGTCTTTCTCTGGTACGACCGGCCGGTCCTGGACCTCGCGTTCGCGGGCACCCTGGATCCCGACCTTCAGTGGGTCTTCGACCGGGAGCGGCTTCTCGGCCACGAGGCGGCCGGCGGGCACGGCGTGGGGATTTCGCTTAGCGCCGCCGATTCGGTCCTCGATCTCCCCAAGGAAACGATCGCCGAGCGAACCGACGAGGCCCTCGCGCGCGTCTTCCCGACTCGCCTCGCGGCGCGACGGGTGCGTTTCGCCGTGGTCAAAGAGCCGCGCGCGACCTTCCTCGCCGGCGCGGGTCTCCGTGGCCGAAGGCCCGCGGCAGATGAGGCGCCCGCTCATGGTCTCTGGCTCGCGGGCGACTGGACCGACACGGGCTGGCCGGCGACGATGGAGGGCGCGGTTCAGAGCGGAGAGTCAGCGGCCGGTGCGGTCCTGACGGGCAGCAGCCGTCGCGGGTCCGACGCAGAGTAGGCCGCGTCGCAGATGACCCGCATCGTTCCACGAGCTCGAACGGCCCAGGTCCAGTTCCTCCCCTCTCAGCGCGAGATCGAGGTCCCCCATGGCGCTCACCTCACTGCGGCCGCTGTCAGCGCTGGTGTAGCGATCGTCCACGACTGCGACGGGCAGGGCGTGTGCAGCACGTGCCGGGTGCAGGTCGTCGAGGGCGGCCAGAACCTTTCACCGCTCGACGCGCGCGAACGAGATCAGCTCGGCGCGGACGTCGACCGACAGTGGCGGTTGTGCTGCCTCGTTCGGGTTCTGGGTGACGTCGTGGTCCGAGTGCCCGAAGGCGGGTTCGCCTACCCGCCCGAGCTTCAGCGCGAACGCGGATGAGCTAGCGCGCGTCCAGCTCCGCGCTCGCCCGCTCCACGTCGGAGACGGCCAGGATCAAGCGGCCCGCGCCGTCGGTCACCGCCGAGTAGGCGTACTTGATGTCGATCCCGATCTCGGCCAGGTGGTCGGCGAGCTTCGCCAGGGCGCCCGGCTGGTTGGGAATCTCCACGTCCAAGACGCGGCTCGTGTACGTGCGATAGGAGCGTTGCTGGAGCGCCTGCAGGGCGTCGGCGGGGCGATCGACCACGACGTGGACGATCCCGTAGTCGGTGCCG
Source organism: Gemmatimonadota bacterium (assembly GCA_046261835.1). Classification (GTDB taxonomy): domain Bacteria; phylum Gemmatimonadota; class Gemmatimonadetes; order JACCXV01; family JAHWKZ01; genus JBHEOA01. The sequence goes on along the minus strand of JBHEOA010000091.1, from coordinate 17,399 downwards.
CTCGGAACCATGATCGCCTCGATGTTGACGCCCTCGTCGGCGAGGACGTCGCAGAGCTCGCCCAGGCGACCGGGTCGATTCTCGAGGAAGATCGAGATCTGCTGTACGACGGGCACGTCCGCAAGATAGGTCGCGTGCGGGAACCCGTCACGGTTTATGGTGCCGGTGATGCCGAAGCCGCGTTGACATCGGCCGAGCGTCCCGGTAGTGTCGTCTCGTCGTCGCTTCCTCATCCAGGAGGGTTCCGTGCTCGGCTTCGGATTGGGCCTCATCTTCCTCATCCTCCTCGGCCTCATCGTCGTCGTGGTCGGGTGGCTCATCGTCTCGTACAACGCGCTCGTCACGCTTCGCAACCAGCTCAAGAACGCGTGGGCCCAGATCGACGTCCAGCTCAAGCGGCGTTACGACCTGATCCCGAACCTCGTAGAGACCGTCAAGGATTACATGGCGTACGAGCAGGATGTCCTCACCCGCGTGACACAGGCCCGGGCGGGAGCGATCGCCGCGCAGGGTCCGGCCGAGCAGGCGCGTGCCGAGAACCAGCTGACCGCCGCCTTGCGGCAGCTGTTCGCGGTGGTCGAGAACTATCCTCAGCTCAAGGCCAACGAGAACGTGATGCGCCTGCAGGAGGAGCTCACGTCGACCGAGAACCGGATCGCGTTCTCGCGCCAGTTCTACAACGACAACGTCATGCGGTTCAACACCAAGCTTCAGACCTTTCCCACCAACCTGATCGCCGGCATGCTGGGCTTCCACGCGGAAGAGTTCTTCGCCACCGGCGACGAGGCGGAGCGCGAGCCGGTCAAGGTCGATCTCCGCTAGAGCCGATCAGGATCGGCCCGTGACGTGACGTACGGCAGCGCGCGACCCCCGGTCGTGGGCGCCCCCGCGCCGGTGTCGCGGGGGCTCTGGGGGGAGATCCGCGCCAACCGCAGGCGGTCGTGGCTGCTGCTCGCGGCGTTGACGGCGCTCTTGGCGGTGGCCGGGGCGGCGCTCGGAGCGCTGCTATTCGAGGACGCTTGGGGCGCGCTTCCCGGCGTCGTGTTGGCGCTCCTGCTGGCTGGCATCTGGTTCCCCGTCGCCTGGTTCGCGGGCCCGCGGATGACGCTCGCCACGAGCCGGGCCCGGCGCGCCCGGGGCACCCAGGAAGTGGGTCGTGAGCGTGACCGGATGCTCATCAACGTCGTGGAGGAGATGGCGATCGCCTCGGGGCTGCCAGTCCCAGAGGTGTGGATCATCGAAGACTCGGCGCCCAACGCGTTCGCCACCGGGCGCGACCCCCGGCACGCGATGGTCGCAGTGACGACGGGCTTGTACGAAAAGCTCCCGCGGGACGAGCTCCAGGGTGTCATCGCCCACGAGCTGTCGCACATCCGTAACGAGGACGTACGCTACACGACGCTCGTCGTCGTCACGGTAGGAGCGATCGCGCTTCTCGCCGACTTCGCGATCCGGCACATGCGGTGGGGCGGTGGTCCTCGGCGCTCACGGAACCGCGAGGCGGGTGGTCTCATCGTGCTGATCGCGATCCTGATCGCAATCCTCGCGCCCCTCTCGGCGCGGCTCCTCCAGGCCGCCATCTCACGCAAGCGAGAGACCCTCGCCGACCTCTCAGCCGCAGAGATGACGCGCTACCCCGAAGCGTTGGCGCGGGCGCTGGAGAAGATCGCCGCCGATCCCGAGCCGCTCGAGGCCGCGAACCGCGCCACGGCGCCCCTCTACGTCGTCAACCCGCTCACCAAGCTCGCGGGGGGCTTGGCGGGTCTCTTCTCGACGCACCCCCCGACCGAGGAGCGAGTGCGCCTCCTCCGCGGCATCGTCCTCGCGGCTCCCGGCGGTCCCATGAGCGCCTAATTGTGGTTGACCTCCCGCCGTCGCCGCACAGATCGTTAACTTCCCCGCAACGTAATGACCTCCCTAACCCAAGCGATGGAGGGAATCCGTATGCGCATCCCAACCCTGACCGCGCTCCTCGCCGTCGCCGGCCTTGCTCTCGCCTGCGAGCAGCAAACGGCGGAGGAGGGCGGCGAGACGATGGGGGCTGCGGACACGATGCAGCCTGCGGTCGACGTCGCCGCCGAGGAACAGGCGATCCGTGCCCTGGCCGATCGCTACGAGCAGGCGTTCTCCGCCAAAGACATCGAAGCACTGAGCACTATGTTTGGCGCCGACGCGGTGTGGATCCAGCACGATGGCGTCGAACTCTCCGGCGTCGAGGGGATCCGTGAGTCGTACACGCAGTCGTTCGTCGGGACGACGACCCAGGAGGTCGAGATCAACCCGGACGATACGGTCGTCGCCGCTTCCGGCGACGTCGGCTACGAGATCGGTTCCACCACGGTTCGCGGGACGACGATGGATGGTGCCACGATCGAGGAGACGCGCCGTTACGTCGTGACGTTCCGAAAGGAAGACGGTGCGTGGAAGCTCGTCTACGGGATGGACTCGGCGCCCCTGGCGCCCGAAGGAGGAGCCCCCGAGGGACGCTAAGTCACGAAAGGCGCGGCAAGTGAAGAAAGGCTTCCTGGCGGTGGCCTGCCTCATCGGAGGGACCGCCGCTTGCGAGCGGGAGCTCGCCCCCGAGATCGCGGCGGTGACCCAGCTTCCCGACTCCGCCGAGGTCGCGGCCGAGCTCGAAGCGATCCACGCTCTCTCCGATCGTTACGAAGTGGCGTTTGCCAGCGGTGAACCGGTACGGTTGCTCTACCACTACACGGACGGCGCCGTCGAGATTCGGTACAACGGTCACGTCTGGTCCGCTGAGGAAGGGGTGACTGCTCTGCTCTCCGAGCTCGAGCCAGGCGCTACGGTATCCATCGAGTCGCAGTACACGGTGCTGAGTTCGTCGGCCGACGTCGCCTATGACGTCGGCCGTTATCGACTTCACGCGGCGACGACTGAAGACAGTCTAAACGAGACGTATCGCTACGTGGTCGGGTTGAAGAAGGTCGACCGGGAGTGGAGGATCGATTTGATGATGATCTCGGCGCCGATGAGCGACGAGGAGACGCCCGCAGAAGGGTCGTCTTGACAGGAACCCGGTACGTGGTATGATGAGATCCCCGTACCGGAAGGATGGGCCCCATCCGCATGGAGCACCATCCTCCACGAGCCCCGCAGCGCCCCGTCGCTGCGGGGCTTCGTGCTTTCAGACGGGCTCGGATCTCTCCGGCAATGGTAGGACCGCTTCGATCGAGCCTACCGCGAACACTCGATCGGCCTGACGAAGCTCGCAGTACGCTTCGAGGTACTCGCGCCCGTCGTAGAAATGGATGTTGAAGGGGCGAACGACGCGCTCGGTGGTCGTTCCGGTCGAGCGAGCGGTGTATCGAATGGCGAGCCGCCGCGCTTCTCGCACAGCCGTCCGCACTTCGTCGGCGACGGCCGGGTCGACCTCGGCGCCCGCCTCGAGGACTTCGGCGTATTTGGCGAACGAGGGGCCACCACCAGCGGCCAGCTTGGCGGCGAGCGACGCCAGCAGCGCGTCGTCACGGCGCGAACGTCGGGCCTCGTCAACGAGCTCGCGCAGACGCGTCCGCTCGCGTTCCGTCAGCTCCATCGAACCGTCTCCCAGCGAAACACAGGGCGCACGATAGAGTCGGCCACAGCCCCCGGCCAGCCGGTACTGTTTTGCCACCCGGTATCACGGTGGATATATTCGATCCTTCCGAGGCGATACCTAGAATCGCCTCGATCTTGCGGCCGTAAGGTCCCGCGAACGAATGACTTACGGTTATCAATTACAAACGCTCCTTCGCTCGTTTCTCGGAGGTTCCACCTCATGGGTTCAAACGGCAAGTTCTCGATCGGCCGCATGCTCAAGAACCTTTTCGGTAAAGCCGCGCCCGTCACCGAGCGCGGGGCGGTCAAGTGGTTCGACGCGCAAAAGGGGTTCGGCTTCATCGAGCGGACCGACGGTAGCGACATCTTCGTTCACTACAGCGACATCGTGGGCTCGGGGTTTCGCACTCTGAGCGAGGGGCAGAAGGTAGAGTTCCAGGTGGCGCAAAGCCCCAAGGGTCCTCAAGCGGTCCAAGTCACTAAGCTGGACTGAGGGGTCACCAAGCTGGACTGAGGGTGTCACGACTCTCGATTGACCCGATCCCACCGCACTTCCGACACCGGCCGCGCGGATCGATACGCGCGGCCGGTTTTTTTTCATCCCTCCCGGTCGAACCAGCGCACCAAGTCGGCGAGCGTCGGGCGACCGTCGCGTCGCCAGGCGAGCGGCGGTCGCTGCATGGACCCGAGCGGCGCGATACGCTCGACGCCGGCACGCGCGAGCGAGGGAGCGATCGGCTCGGCGCGCGAGGGGTCGAGCGCGATCCCGAGTGTGGCCACTGTCCCACGCCGCCTCGCGCACAGCTCCGCCGCCACGCCGACTTCCTCCAGCGGCGCCAGAAAGAGAAGCCGCGGCACTGGAGGCGGGTCGGGCGGCTGCGCGCGGGTCCGCGCCTGGACACTCCAGCTCGATTCGAAACCGCCAGCAATGGGTCCGGCGACCTTCGCCTCGCGCTCGACGCTTGCGAGGGCCAGCCACTCGGCGAACCGCGCTCGCTCGCGGGGTTCCGCTTCCGACCGCGGCGGCCCGGGCCAGCGCTCAACGAGCGCTGCGTGGAGCGGCTCGATCAGCGCCGCTAACTCGGGCGGCGGGGCCTCGATCCAGGCGACGACCGGGGAGAGACACCCCGATTGACCCGCGAACGCGACATCGTCGGCCAGCGCAGCGAGCACCCCTTCGCGATCCCGCGTGAGATCGCCGCGGCCGATCAGGGCCGCTGACAGGCGCGGTCCGTGAATCACGAGTCGCGCGCCGGGATCCACCGCCCGCCGCAGTACCGTCATCGTCTCGTCGCGGCCGGTCGCGACCACGACCTCGGCCGCCTCGAGGACCGTTTGGCCGACCGCTGACCTGGAGGTCCACGACGCGGTTTCCACCGCAGAGCCGAGGAGCGGATCGACCTCCGACAGGGTCCGCGCGAAGCGTTCCACCAGGTCGTCGGAACCGGTCGCCGGTTTGAGCCAGATCGGCGCCTTGACGAGCAGAGAAGCGACGATGTCGACGAGTGGGGTCGTGGGAACACCGCGCGCCGAGAGCGCGACCACGAGCTCGGGCCCGATTGCCATCCGCCGCGCTTCGCCGATCGCGACCGGCCGGTCGAGCGCCGCCATGGATCCCAGCTCACTATCGATCCAAGCCTTCATCGCCGCCGCGTCCCAGCGCTCGAAAGCGGCGTCGAGAACGACGGCGATCGCACGCTCGGGAACGCCGTAGTGAAGGGCCAGCGCGGACTCCGCCGAGCTACGCTCGGCACCGTCGGGCTCTCTCCATCGCGCACAGGCGCGCTCCAGCGATTCCACGATCGCGGCGATCGGGCGCCGGGCGAGCTCGCGTCCTGCCTCGCGCAGCTCGTCGCAGCGAGCGCGCGCGGCCGCGACGGCCGCGATCAACCCCCGAGCCAAAGGTCGACGGCCAGCGAGCAGCCCCGCGCCTCCGCATCCGCCTCGCGACCTCGCAGCGCGAAGACGCTCGGCCCCCGCCGCGAGCCGAGATCGCTCGTCTGAATCGCCACCGCGCTCCCGCGGTTGGCGAGGTCGACGTGGACAAGGGCGCCGATCTGACCCGGCGGTAGATCACGACCGGTCCGGGGGTCGACGACCCGAACGCGGGCCCAAGGGGGTTCGACGAACGTCGCGGCGCCGTCCCCTCCCCCATCCTCGGAGGGCTCGATCGGAAGGCCGAACTCGCGTCGGAGCCGCTCGTCGTAGTACTGGCTCGACAGCTCGGTCATTCCGTACTCCTGGACTTGGTGCGACGCGGGGATGCCGAGCCGCGCCGCCACCGCATTCGCCAGCGCTTCGGGGTCGGCGGCGTCACGCAGACCCTTGAAGCCTCCCGTCACCATCGCGCGGCTGCCTTCCGGTAGTGACCATGACTCCCCTCCCAGCGCCTCGAGCACGCGGAGGAACGCGATCGCTGGACCGGCGACGAGCACGGGCTCGCCTGCGCGCAGCGCAGTATCGAGGGCGGCAGCGATTTCGTCCGGGGCGATCGCCCCGCGAGGCCCCGCTGGAAAGAGGAAACGGCTGCCAGGCGCGCCCAGCGCCTCGCGGAAGACCGCGAACATATGGACCAGCGACGAGTCGGGCGCCGCCCCCGGGGCTGGGCCGAGAAACAGGAAGCGGATCGACCCGCGATCGGGTAGCAGGAATCGACGCGCCGCCGGCAGGATCGCCGCGTTGACGAGCGCCAACGTCTCGAAGCGATGCACACCCGGTGTGCCGACGGTCGTTCCCGAGGTGCGAAAGGCGGCTGTTTCGGCTTCCTCGGGGAACGTCGCCCAGCGGCCGACCTTGAACGCGCCTGCGGGAACGGGGGGAATCACGCGCCAGCTCTCGACGTCGGCGGGCGCGCTCACTCCGTGGAGCTGGCAGAGCTGGCGGTATGCCGGGATGAAGCGGTGCTGGTGGGCGAAGATCGCGCGCGCGAGGCGATCGAACTCGTCGTCCGACAGAGGAGTCTCCCAGCCGCGCCCGATCGCGTCGAGGATTTCGGCGTCGAGCTCGGTCACCTCGCGCCGGCGCGCCGCCTCCAGCCGGCTCATGGAGTGCGTGGAAGACATGCTCTCAACCTGTCCTCCGACTCCGATAAGGGGTAGACTTTTTGAACCCTTCCGATTTTCGCCTAAGGAGCCGAGTAGCGTGCGCGTCAGCAGAATGCCCACGGGCGAGCCCGAGATCTTCGCTTCCGTGCAGGGGGAAGGCGTCACCTGCGGCCTTCCCAGCGTCTTCGTGCGGTTGGGACTTTGCAATCTGAGATGCGGCTTTTGCGACTCAGCCTATACCTGGGATTGGCGGCTGTACGATCCCAAGCTGGAGATGATGAGCTCCGACGTCGAAGACGTTGCGCGCCGTGTCATGGAGCGAGCGGGCGACGGCATCCGCAACGTGGTGCTCACCGGAGGCGAACCGCTTCTCCAGGCGCGCGAGCTCGCGGAACTCGCCTCCCTCCTCCATGCCGAGGGATTCCGCATCGAGGTGGAGACGAACGGCACGGTGTGCCCGAGCGACGAGTTGGCCGCAGAGGTAGACCAATGGAACGTGTCGCCGAAACTCGAGAGCTCTGAAAACACTCGCACGCGCCGGGAAATCCCCGCAGCGCTCGAGTGGTTCGCGAGGGCAGCGGATGCGTACTGGAAGTTCGTGGTGATATCGCCCGAAGACCTGTCCGAGATCAAAGAGCTCGTGGCCCGCTATCGCGTGCCGAAAGAGCGTGTCATCTTGATGCCCGAGGGAACCGACGCCGAGACTCTGACGGAACGGTCGCGATGGCTCTCCGGGACGTGCCAGGAGAACGGGTTTCGACTCGGGACACGGCTCCATGTCTTTCTATGGGGTGCGACACGCGGTCGTTAGGACCCTGGGCCATTGTCCGGCCCCGGAAGGCTCCCTACGTTACGAGCGATCTTCCAAACTCACTTTTCCAGCCGATTGGAGCCCCGATGCGCCCATTTGTGATCCTCGCGCTCTGCGCTCTGGCCCTCACGGCTTGCCGGGGCCAGGAGGAAGGTGCCGCGCAATCCACTCCGTCCGACAGCACCGCCGTGGCCGCAGACTCCCATGCCGACGGCCCTGAAGAGATCCCGAGCCGCGAGCAGGAAGTGGCGCGCGACGTAGGATCGAAACCCCAAGAGGTGATGGACTTCGTCGGAATTCGGCCCGGCGACTCCGTGGCCGACATCTTCGCGGGCGGCGGTTACCACACCTACCAGCTGAGTCAGCGCGTGGGGCCCTCCGGTAAGGTGTACGCCCAGGGGTACAGCCCCGGTCTGCGCGCGCGGCTCGAGAGAGGCGATCTGGCGGGCGCGAGCAACGTCGTCCTGGTCGATTCGCTGTCCGATCTTCCCGAGGGCCAGCTGGACGCCGCGCTCATCATCCGCGGCTATCACCTGTTCCCCGACCCCGCAGCTCTCTTCGTCCCCCTCTCGCGCGCGCTCAAATCCGGCGGCGTCGTCGGCGTGGTCGAGGTTCGTCTCGGTCAGTCTCACGGCCATGACATGGAGACCCACCGGATGGGCGATCAGCAGGTGATCGACGAGTTCACGGAGGCGGGGTTCGAGTACGTGGGCGCGAGCGACATCCTCAGGAACCCGGCCGACGATCATACCGAGTTCTGGGAGGGCAGGCGTCACCTGACGGATCGGATGCTCCTCAAGTTCGCCAAGCCCGGAGAGCCGGTTCCGCCGGCCACCGCCCAGCGCACGCCCTGAAGCGCTAATCCCGGCCGGCGCCTTCTGCCTCGGGCAGGTCGAGCAGCGCCGCGATCTCGCCGGCGTGGCGATCGACGAAGGTGCCGTAGAGGTTCATCTGCGGCGCGTCGATCGGCGCGCCGAGCCGCCGGGCCGTCGCGTTGCCCTCCGCCAGCCGGCGTGCGCGCCGGCTCGGCGAGCCCAGCTGATAGAGGGTGGCGAGGAGGCCGGGCTCCTCCGCGATGTCGATCTCGGCGACTTCGGCATAGGTGTGCTGAGCATCGGCGAGGAGTGCGGCTGCATACTCCAGGTTTCCGGGCGTCGAGGTCACCGCTTCCAGCACCTCCTTGCCGCTCCGCTGTGGTCTCCCCATGCGTCGAGCGACCTCCGGCTCGTGGAGAATCGCCAAGCGTAGCGACACCTGCGCCGGCCCAAGTGTCCAGAGGTAAGGCGTGAGCAGGGTAGGTCGTCCGCCACCACGCTCGATTCGTCGCTGATATTCGAGCTCTTGCTCGCGGGCCCAGCGCGCCACGTCCTCGTCGCGCAGCGAGCCGAAGACGACCTGGATGACCTCGTCCCCCAATGCGTCGACACGTCCGGTGAGAAGGGTCTTCTCCGCCGCTACGATTCCCCCGAGCGCGATCGGCGAAACGTCGAACGCTCTCGCGACGCGCCGCACCTCGGCGCGATGCGCGACCAGCCAGAGCCGCGCATCCTCGGAGAGCGGCGTATCGGCGCGGCGGTCGGTTCCACTGAGCGCGGCGGCTCTCGGCCTGACGGTGTGCAGAGAGCCCGAGCGCCACAACGCAGCCCCGAGGCCTGCCACAGCGAGCACCAGGATCGTGGGCAGGATCCAGCGTCGTGATCGCGTCCGCGACCGGCGTGACTTTCGGGGCTGCCCACTGCTTCGACGCTCCCGGACTCCGAGCCCGCGTGCTTTGCGGGCCGTCATCGGCGCGTCTTCTTTGGCGGTCGAGCCTTGCGGGGCGGCGAAGGTGTCGGCTTCCCTGCCAGCCGTCGAAGGGTCGCCAGGTTGACCGGATCCATGTCGCCTTCCTTGGGCGTCTCGATCACCATCGGCAAGCCACGCAATCGGCGATCGCGCAGAAGCCGCGCGAACCCCGCTTCCCCGATCGCGCCCTGACCGATATGGGCGTGGCGGTCCACCCGGCTACCGCACGGCTTGGCCGAGTCGTTGAGGTGGATCGCCTTCAGGCGATCGAGCCCGACCGTCGCGTCGAGCTCGGCGATCATGCCCTCGTACCCCTTGGGACGCGAGATGTCGTAGCCAGCGACGAACACGTGGCAGGTATCGAGGCAGATCCCGAGGCGATGGGACTGTTCGACCGCTCCCAGGATCCGCGCGAGCTGTTCGAAGCGATATCCCACGTTGGCCCCCTGGCCTGCGGTCGTCTCGAGACACACCAGGGTTCCTTCGTCGGGCACGCGTTCCAGAACCCCATCGAGCGATTCGGCGACGCGGTCCAGAACCGCATTCTCGTCGGCGTCGATGTCGCCCACCGGATGGAAGACGAGGAACGCAAGCCCCAATCGCTGACACGTTCGCAGCTCCTGCTCGAACGCTTCGCGCGAGCGACGCAGGATCAGGCGGTCGCGGGTGCCGAGCCGGGTCAGGTAGATGTCGTGGCCGAAGCACACCTCGCACATCGATGCGTCCCACGCTTTCCTGAACGCCTCGACGTCCTGTTCGGTGAGGTCGCGCCCCCGCCACTGCCTCGGGCTCGACGTGAAGATCTGGATGGCGGCGCACCCCAGGGCATCCCCGCGCTCGAAGGCGGTTGGGAGTCCTCCGGCGGTCGACATGTGCCCTCCGAGCAGCATGCTCGAAGGTTAGCCGCCGCGCAGCGCGCGGGTCCAGCGGCTACGCACATCGTATCTTGAAACGGGCCCTATCACTTTGGCGCGGGAGACGAAGCGCTCATGTTCCGACCGATCGTCACGTTGCTGATCTTGACTGCTTCCGCCACAACGCTCCGCGCCCAGGCGATCGTGACCCCGGCTGACCGCATCGGGCTCGGACTCACCGTCTACGAGGGGTTCGGGCTCGTGCGCGATGCGCGCCGCGTCCCTGCCGGGGCCGACAGCCTCGTCTGGACCTCGGTCCCGCGATCCGTCGACCCCGGCACGGTGCTGCTCCGCGCGGACGACCGGACGGTGGCCGTAGCGTCGACCACGGTGGAGAGCGAGCAGGGGCCGTTCGGTATCCTCCGGCCCGGCGTGTCGGTGGTCCTGGTGAGTCCCGAGGGCGCCCGGATCGAGGCCGTCGTCGTCTCGTCGCTCGGACCTCTGTTCCGCGCCGGCGATCGGCTGATCGCTCAGTGGCAAGGTCATTTCGAAGTTCCCGACCCGGCAGGCGCCCTCGATCCCGCACCCGCGATCCGCTGGCGCCTGGCCGAACCCACCCGCGCCGAGAACCTGACCGCCAGCTTCCTCGCCGGAGGTCTATCGTGGTCGGCCGATTACGTCGCCGTCCTCGAAAGCGAGGAGCGAATGTCGCTCGACGGTAACGTCACGGTGCAGAACTTCACCGGCCTCGCCTATCCTGACGCGACCGTACAGCTGATCGCCGGAGTCGTTCGCCGCGGTGGGGGCGAACAACCATTCGAGGCGCGCGGTGCGGTCGCTGATGCGGTGATGGCGATGACGGCGCCGGCCCCAGATATCGTCCGCGAGGCGCTCGGCGAGTACCACCTCTATACGATCGACGAGCCGGTCACGTTGGCTCAGGACGCGACGACCCAGCTCAACCTGTTTCGCGCCCCGCGCGTTCCGGTGGAGCGAACGCTGGTCCTGCCGGGTCAGTCGTGGTGGTTCCAGGGCCAGCAGCAGGACCTCCCACCGATGCATCCCGAAGTGCGTCTGCGATTTCAGAACGACCGCGCGAGCGGCCTCGGCGAGCCGCTACCCGCGGGCGTGATTCACACCTATCGAGAGGACGAGCGTGGAACGCTCCAGTTCGCCGGCGACGGGGCGATCCCTCACACCCCTGCCGGTGAGGAGGTCAAGATCACGATCGGCCAGGCGTTCGACGTCACCGCGCGTCGCGTCCAGACCGATTGGCGGCGGATCGACGAGCGCACCGAGGAGAGCGCGTGGCGGGTCGAGCTGCGAAACGGCGGTGAGCGTGCCCGCGAGGTCGTGATTCTCGAGACCTTCTCTGGCGAGTGGACGATCCTCGAGGAGAGCCATCCTCACGAGAACATCGACGCGCGGACGGCGCGCTGGACGGTCACCGTTCCGGCCGAAGACCGGACCGAGCTTACCTACCGTGTGCGCGTCACGTACTGAGACCGGCACGGTTGAATCTTCGGCCCTTCGCAGACGTCTCTAGTACGTGAACGCATACGAAGCCTTCGCCTCGGCTCTCCACTCGCTGCGCGCCCACAAGCTGCGGGCGTTCCTGACGCTATTGGGCATCATCGTGGCGGTGACGTCGATCATCGCGGTCGTGACCGTGATCCAGGGCCTCAACGCCAAGGTGACCGAGCTGGTCACCGGCCGCGGCGCCGACGTCTTCATCCTCGACCGCCTCGGGACCAACGAGATGTTCGATGCCGAGGCGATGATCGAGGCCCAGCGGCGCCCCGAGCTGACCGACGACGACGCCGACGCGCTCGCCCGCGAGGGCCGGAATCTGCTATACGTCGCGGCCGAGAGCTCCGAGCGGCACGATGTCTGGGCCGGATCGCGCAAGGTCGAGGACATGTCGGTCCGCGGCGTCGGTCCGGAATACCCGTACCTCTCCACCTTCGATATCGAGCGCGGCCGGCATCTGACACCGCTCGAGATCGAGCGCGGGCGCGGCGTGGCCGTCATCGGCATCGAGGTCGCAGAGGAGCTCTTCCCGACCGCCGACCCGCTCGGCGAGGTGATTCGTGTCCGAGGGCGTCACTTCGAGGTCATCGGCGTCGCAGAAAAACAGGGTACGACCTTCGGCGTGACGCAGGACGACTTCGTCGTTATCCCGCTCTCCTTGTGGCAGAAGATGCTCGACCGCCGCGCCAACGTGAATATCTCGATCAAGGCGGTCGATCCCGACGACGTCCAGGGGGCGATCGAGGAGACGCGCATGATCATGCGCGCGCGCCACCACCTGCGCCCGTCGGAGTCCGACGACTTCGGGTTCATCACGACCCAGGAGTTCCTGGAGCTCTACGAGAAGGTGACGACGGGCGTCTACTCGGCGCTGGTCGGGCTGGTCGCGATCTCTCTCGTCGTCGGAGGTATCGTAGTCATGAACATCATGCTCGTCTCGGTCACCGAGCGGACGCGCGAGATCGGCATCCGTAAGGCGATAGGCGCCCGCAGCAGTGACGTGCTGCGTCAGTTCCTGATCGAGGCGGTCGTGCTTTCGGTGGTAGGCGGCCTGATCGGCGTGGCGCTGGGCTTCGGGATCGCGATCTTGATCTCGCAGGTCACGCCGCTCCCGTACTCGCTCACCTGGTGGTCGATCGTGCTCGGCGTCGGGCTCTCATCGTTCGTCGGCATCGTCTTCGGCATCTATCCCGCCGCCAAGGCATCCCGCCTCGACCCGATCGCGGCTCTGAGGTACGAATGAGCGCCACCAGGTTCACCGACAGCGCTCGATTCGCCTCTTTTTCGGAGGCCGCCCGAATGGGGATCTCCAACCTGTGGGCCCACAAGCTGCGCTCGATCCTGACGATCGTGGGGATCGTGATCGGCGTCACGGCCATCGTGGGTATGACCTCGCTCGTCCGCGGTCTCGACGAGACGATCACCGGCGAGATCGAAGACATCGGCGCGGACCACATGTTCATCCGCAAGTGGGCCGGCCGCATCGTCGCCAGCGAGCGCGAGTTCATGCGGCTCGAGCGCCGGCCCAATCTCACCGAGGCCGACGTCGCCGCCATGGCGGCGCTGCCCGAGATCGGGATGCACGATCTCATGGTCGGCACGTTCTTTCCCGTTCACCGCGACCTCTCATACCGCGAGAACGACACCGACCAGGACATTCTGGGGACGGGGGAGAACTACGCAGCCGCCAACGCCGCCGACATCGCCCAGGGACGCTTCTTCACCGCTACCGAGGTCCGGAACCGGAGCCGTGTGGTGGTGATCGGGGCGGGCATCGTCGACGTGCTGTTCCCACACATCGACCCGGTCGGGAAGACGGTCCGGATCGGCGGCTTCCCGTATACGGTGGTCGGGGTCTTCGCGGAGCAGGTCATGCTCCTATGGGGACAGACCAAGGACAATCGCGTGATCATCCCCTACACGACGTTTCATCGCGACTTCGAAGGCACCCCCGAGATGGACATCATGGCGACGATCGTGCCGGGTCAGGGGACCGACATCGACGAAGCGCGCGACGCGGTGACCTTCCTGATGCGCCAGCGGCACGACCTCCGCCCGGGCGAGGAGAACGACTTCGACATCGTCACTCAAGACAATTTCCTCGAGATGTGGGATCAGATCACGGGGTCGGTCTTCCTGGCGATGATCGTCATCAGCTCGATCGCGCTGATGGTCGGCGGCATCGGCGTCATGAACATCATGCTGGTCAGCGTTACGGAACGAACGAGGGAGATCGGCATCCGCAAGGCGCTCGGCGCGCGCCGGCGCGACATCCTGTGGCAGTTCCTGATGGAAGCGGCGGTGCTGACGGGGCTGGGCGGCGTGTTCGGGGTGGCGATCGGGAGCGGGATCGGCGCCGCTGTCGCCTCGCTGATCAATTTCCCGGTTTCGCTCCCGGTCTGGTCGTTCGTGATCGGGGTCGGCGCGAGCGCCGCGATCGGGATCTTCTTCGGCCTCTACCCCGCCAGCCGCGCGGCGACGCTCGACCCGATCGAGGCGCTCAGGTACGAGTAGGATCGGTACGCGTACCGTAGGGGACGTTTTCTTCCGCATACATGTCGACTTACCGCTGCGGCTCGACCTCGGGCAGCGCGTAGCCTTCCTGTATCGCGCGGCGCTGCATCGCGTTGGCGCTGTCGACCAGCGCGTTGTGGGCGTCGATCAAAGCCGAGTAGTCACGATGGAGCCGCTGCATGCGCGCCAGTTCCGCATTGTGGCGGGCTACGATCGCGTTGTGGTCCTCGATCGTCTGCATGTACGCGCGGTGCTGGGGATTCGGAAGCCGCCCGTCTCTCGCCTGCCGCTCGTAGTGCGTCAGGCGCCGCTGCATGGCGGCCAGCTCTGCCTTGCGGCGCTCGACTCGGGCGTCATCCCCCTCGAGGGCGGCCTCGAGCGTGTCGATCCGTGCTCCCTGCACGCGCAGTGAATCCGCCATCTCCTCCCATACAGCGCGCACCTCGGCGTGGCTCTCGTGGCGCCACAGCTGCCACGCGAATGACCCCGCCACCAAGACACCACTCAGGATGAGGAAGGTCTTGAGGCGCTGGCCCACTACGCCGGGGAACGCGCCAGCGCGATCGCCTCGTCGAGGCTGAGCTCGGCGCCCGCGGAGCGGGCGTGCTCGAACGCGTCGTCGCCCAAGTCTGCGCGCGCGCGCTCGTTGACGATCCGGATCGCGACCGCCTCCTCGGCAATCCGCGTGACCACTGTTTCACCCCGGTGAGACTCACTCGCGCCGAAAAGACGCGTGGCCCGCTCGGCCCGGCCCTCCAGCGCCTCGACGGACGCCAGCGAGACCAGCGCGTACGCCGTCCCGGGCCGATAGTCGCGTTCGCGAAAGCGGTCCAGTGCCTCTTCGAACTTGACGCGGGCCTTCTGGAGGTCGCCGGTCTCGCGCGCGACCGCACCTAGTCCGGCGATCATCCATCCCTGGGACATCTCACCCCCGCCCAGAGAGTGGAACGACTCCAGGCTCTCGTCGAAGAGCGCCTCCGATCGTTTGTAGTCGCCCAGCTCGTAGAGGAGACTACCGAGATAGCCCAGCGCGAAGGCGAGTCCCACCGGGTTGGAAGAACGGCGCGCCAGGGAGACGGCTTCTTCGAAGCGGGCGCGCGCCTGGTCGACGTCGCCGCGCGCGTGGGCCAGATCGCCCAGGTTGAGCAAGGCGCCGTTTTCCCCGACCCGATCTTCGAGCCGCCGATAGATCTCCAAGCTCTGGAGGAACAGCGATTCCGCCTGGTCGTGCTCGCCGCGCCGGCTGTGGACGTTCCCCAGGCTCATCATCGACCGAGCGATGCCACCCTGGTCGCCGGTCTCGCGAAAGAGCGCCAGCGACTCCTCGAAGTCGGCGACGACCGGTGGACTATTGTCTCCCTGAACCTGGGCGAGACGCCCACGCAGCGCGTGCGCGGAGGCCCGATCCCGCGGCGACAGCTCCTCCTCGAGCGCAAGGACGCGCTTCAGCCACCCCTGTCCCTCCTCAACCGATCCCGCCAGGAACCAGAGCGCCGGAAGCGCGCCGCAGATCCGCACGGCGATTTCGCTCTCGCCGCGCTCGATCGCCCAATTGAAAGCGGCGCGCAGGTTTTCCACTTCCAGCGCGAGACGGTCCAGTCCTCCGCGCACGCGCACGTCGGGTCCGCGTCCTGAGATCAGGTTGTACCGATCGGCGAAGTCGGCGAACCACTCAGCGTGGCGGCGGCGCCACAGATCCCCCTCGCGGGTCTCCTCGAGCTTGTCGACCGCGAAAGCGAGGATCGTGCGCAGCCGTTCGAAACGCGGCTCGGGGCCGCTCGTTTTGGTCTGTTGTAAGAGGCTCTTGTCGAGCAGCGACGCGATCCCGCCCAGGACGTCGATCTCGAAGCCAGGGGCGGAACAGATCGACTCGGCCGCGTCGAGAGCGAATCCCCCGTCGAAGACGGCCTGTCGCTGGAAGAGCGCCTGCTCCTCCTCGGTCAGGAGTTCGTAGCTCCACTGGAGCGCGCCTCGCAGGGTGCGATGACGGTCCGGCATGTCGCGAGCTCCGGCGGTCAGGAAATCGAACATGCGTGTGAGTCGGCCGACCAGCGCTTGAGGGGGAAACATCTTGACGCGCGCGGCCGCCAGCTCGATCGCGAGTGGAAGCCCGTCGAGCTGACGGACGATCTCCACCACGGCTGCCGCGTTTTCGGTCGTCAGCTCGAACGCGGGGTTGGCTGCGCGCGCACGCTCCACGAACAGCGCGATCGCCTCCCACCGCAGGAGCCGCTCTGGGTCGGCCGGCGTGTTCGCCGACGGGACGTCGAGCGGGGAGACCGGAAACTCGCGCTCGCCCTGGACGCGTAGCGGCGCCTGACTCGTCACCATGAGGGCGAGCGCCGGGGCTTCGCGCAAGAGGCCACCTACGAGCGGCGCCGACTCGACCAGCTGCTCGAAGTTGTCGAGTACCAGAAGCCGCTGGCGGCCGCGTAGGGCTTCGCGCAAGGCGACCGCCGGAGTCGCGTCGCCTTCCGGCTTCTCCCCCATCGCCTGGAGGATCTCCGCCGGCACCAGTGCAGGGGCTCGGACGGGGGCGAAGTCGATCAGGAAAACCCCATCTTCGAATGCATCGATGAGCTCGGCCGCGACCTGGAGAGCTAGACGTGTTTTGCCCGTGCCGCCGGGACCGACCAGCGTGACGAGGCGGGCGTGTTCCTGGAGAAATAGCGCGCGGAGCCGGGCGATCTCCACCTCGCGTCCGACCAGCGGTGTCGGCGAGACGGGAAGGTTGTGGGGCCGGGCGTCGAGCGACCGGATCGGTGGGAAGTCCGCGGGCAGGTCTTCGGTAACGAGCTGGAAGATCCGCTCCGGGCGCGCCAGGTCCTTGAGCGTGCGTTCGCCGAGATCGACGAGCGCCGTCCCCTCCGGGAAGCGATCGGTCACGAGCCGCTCGGCGGCCTGGGACAGGAGGATCTGTCCACCGTGCCCGGCGTCGAGCATGCGGGCAATGCGGTTGAGCGGCTGCCCGAACCAATCGTTCCCGCGGAGCTCGGCGGTCCCGCTATGGATCGCAATCCGCACCTTGATCGGCGAATCGAAAGGCCACGACTCGGCGAGCAGCGCCCGCTGCGTATCGAGCGCCGACGCGACGGCGTCGGGGGCAGAAGCGAACACGGCGCAGAAGGCGTCACCCATGGCCTTGAACACACGCCCGCCGCGAGCCTCGATCCCCTCCCGCACGATCGCGTCATGCCGGGCGAGTGCGGCCGGCATCGTCGTGGGATTCCGCTCCCACAGCTCGGTCGAACCCTCGATATCCGTGAACAGGAACGTGACGGTCGCCTCGGAGCCCACGAG
>JBHEOA010000090.1:0-8235 GCA_046261835.1 Gemmatimonadota bacterium | reverse complement strand
ATACGAGATGCCGCGTGGCCGCAGAGGCGCCGCGGAGCGCGGCCGCCACTCCGAAGACGACCGCGAGCAATGCCGTTCCCTTGAGCAGGATCTCGATCGCGAGCACGGCTACCTCCCTTCCCGGCGGGCCTCTTCGACCCTGGCCGCCAGCCGCTCGATCGCCTCATCGGAGATCTCGCCATCGGACATCCGAAGGAGCGCGAGCGCGGCCGCCTCGGGCCGCCCATCGAAGAAGGTCCGCACCAGGTGCCGGAGCGCGCTCTTGCGCGCCCGCTCGGGCTCGACCGCCGGCCGGTAGATGTATCGGGGCCCGTGGACGGCGTGGACCGCCTGGCCTTTCTCTTCGAGGACGCGGAGCACCGCGCGCACCGCCGAGTAGCTCGGCGGATCTTCCATCTCGTCGATGATCTCAGCGACGGTTCCACGTCCCAGGCGGAAGAGCGCGTCCATCACCTGGCGCTCGCGAGGACTCAATTCCATGAGGGTCTTGCTCGACATCGAATCTCCGGGGTGGGAGGTGGGGCTCACTCCTAGAGTGGGCTGGTCAGAAAATCGCTCAATGCTGGAATTCCAGCAGAGTGCTGGAATCCTAGCATAGATGGGGGAGCCGTGTCAAGAGCTCTCGGATCTGGGGCGCTTCAGATCTGGGCCGAGCGACGCACGATTCGGAGAGCCTCGCGACGGATGAGCTCGCTGAAGGGCCGGATCACCCTCCAGTAGTGGAGGAACGCGCGCCGGGAACCGGGATCGGTGCAGTGGACCCGGGTCTCGGTCGTCACGCCGACGGTGCCACCCCGGTCAACCTCGAGCGAGAATCCCCAAACCGCCTTGGCCCATCCCGGCTCGTCGAAGGTGACGAACTCGTCTGCCCTCGTGGGACGAATCGGACCCGCGGGCCGCCAGAACTTCCCCACTATCCCGATGACGATCTCTTCCGTCGGGCGCTCGGCGAGGAGGGTGAAGCCGTCAGCGCGCAGATCATCCAGCGTGTAGCGCGAGCGATCGGTGCCCCCCTCCTTGCAGCGGCGACCCAATCCGCGGATCCGGAAGAGCGTCCGGATCAGCCGCGACTGGCCGAGGTCGAGATCGCGTACCGCCTGCCATACCCGTTCGCGCCGAGCGTCGACTTCGATACGATGACGTGTCGCCACGTCGTACGCCGGCAGGAAGTCATCGATCGGAATCTCGACTACCGCCGCACGAAGACGATCTTGTGCTGACTCGGCGGATCGCAATAGGAGAAGGTCACAGTCAGCCTCGCACCGCCATCACTAAACTTGCCCTTCACGGTGACGCCGCTGCTCTCCCGGAACGTCACGCTTCCTCCGTCCACCTGGTAGGTCCCACTGACCTCAAGGACCTGGCGCGTCGTCGAGCCGTAGGTCTGGTATTCGTATCTCGCCTTGAACGCACCGTCTGAGCGGAGCGTGACCGAACCGTCGGTCAAGGTCAGAACCGTCGGTACAGACCCGACGCGGGAGCCGGAAGCCGTCTACTCTGTTGAGTTCTACGCAATGCGCCGATCATCGATCCCTCCTTGAAATCCTCATTTGCAGATCCTCGTCCGATCAGCATGTTCACTAAAGTCTAGAGCTTCCTCCTCATCACGAGGATACACATACTGGGCGGATTTCTCTGTGTTCGAGCTTATTTGAGATGAGGACTTACGGGTTTGGCTTACCGGAGGATCTTCCGCGATGTGAAAGGACGCTGGTGGGCCCGGTGGGACTCGAACCCACAACTCTCGGCTTAAAAGGCCGATACTCTACCATTGAGTTACGGGCCCGATCAGAAGCTAGAGGACCCCACTGGAGCGGGCAATCGCCCTGGACCGCCTCTCCCGCTCGCTATATCGTGCAAGATTCCTTTTACTGCGGATGCCGAATGGTGGACTCCAGGCGGTGGTGACGACGACGGACGCACTGGGTCTCAGGAGGGTGGGAATCCGTCCCGGCGAGGACGTTCACCACGACCTCTCGGCCTCCGAGCTCGTCGAGCACGCGATCAAGCGTGAGGAAGGCCTCCTCGTCCGGTCGGGGGCATTGCGCGCCACGACCGGCGATCGCACGGGTCGCTCTCCGGAGGCCAAGTTCCTGGCAGACGAGCCCTCGGTGCACGACGAGATCTCGTGGGGAAAGGTCAACCGGCCCGTCGATCCGGCCGTGTTCGAGCGGATGCACCGCAAGGTGGCCGATTACCTCTCGAGCCGGCCGCTCTACGTCTTCGACGGCTGGGCCGGCGCTGACCCTCACTACCGGATCGGCGTCCGCGTGGTCAACGAGCTGGCCTGGCACAACCTGTTCGCGCGGCAGCTCTTCCTCCGCCCTTCGTCCGACGAGCCCACTAATCACGACGATCCATTTACCATCCTCGCCGCGCCGGGCCTCACCGCCGACCTCGACGACCCGGCTCAGGACGACGGCGTCTTCGTCATGCTCTCGTTCGAGAAGAAGCTCGTCCTGATCGGTGGTACGCAGTACGCCGGCGAAATGAAGAAGTCGATCTTCACCGTAATGAACTACCTCATGCCGCAGCGCGAAGTGTTTCCGATGCACTGCTCGGCCAATATTGGTCAGGACGGCGACGTGGCGCTCTTCTTCGGCCTCTCCGGGACCGGAAAGACGACGCTCTCGGCCGATCCCGAGCGGCGGTTGATCGGCGACGACGAGCACGGCTGGTCGGACGACGGGGTGTTCAACTTCGAAGGCGGCTGCTACGCCAAGTGCATCAAGTTGTCGAAGGAGAAGGAGCCGCAGATCTGGGAGGCGATCCGCTTCGGCTCGGTCGTCGAGAACGTCGTGGTCGACGAGCAAACTCGCGAGGTGGACTACGACGACGCCTCGATCACCGAGAACACGCGCGCGGCCTACCCGGTCGACTTCATTCCCGGAGCAGTGATCCCCGGTGTGGGCGGCCATCCACGGAACGTTCTCTTCTTGACCGCCGACGCTTTCGGCGTCCTGCCTCCGATCTCGCGGCTGACGCGCGAGCAGGCGATGTACCACTTCATCTCCGGCTACACCTCGAAGCTCGCCGGAACGGAGAAGGGTGTGACGGAGCCCAAGACGACTTTCTCGGCGTGCTTCGGCGCGCCGTTTCTACCGCTCCACCCCACGCGCTACGCTGAGATGCTGGGCGAGCGGATGGAGAGCCACGGCGTGGACGTGTGGCTCGTCAACACCGGGTGGACAGGTGGGCCGTACGGGGAGGGCAAGCGCATGAACCTGCCTCACACGCGGGCCATGATCTCGGCCGCGCTCGCGGGGGGGCTTCGCGAGGCGCGCTTCACGCCGCACCCCGTCTTCGGCGTCGAGGTGCCCGACCGCTGCCCCGACGTCCCCTCGGAGGTTCTCAATCCGCGGCGCACGTGGAGGGACGCGGACGCCTACGACAGCAAGGCGCGCGAGCTGGCCACGCGATTCCAGGAAAACTTCGCCACGTTCAAGGACGTCCCCCGCGAGATCGCGGAGGCGGGCCCCAAGGGCTGAAGCCGACCCGCTAGACGCGTTCCGCGCACTCCGCCATTCCAAAGCCCGACCCTCGGCCACTCCTGATGCCCCGCTAAAACGATGTGAAGGCGAGGATTGCATTCGACTGAGCCTCCCTCCGGGCGAACGTATCAATGAGGTTCACCTTTCGAACCGGTTGGGAGTAAGCCGGACGCCGCTGCGTGAGGCGCTCAACCGTCTCCTGGCGGAAGGCGCACTGATCAGCGCCCCGCGCCGCGGCTATTTCGTGCGTCCGCTGACGCGTGAGGAGTTCGAGCAGGTCTACGACATTCGTCCGATCCTCGATCCTGAGGCCCTGCGGCTCGCCGGCGTGCCGCCGCCCGAGCGCATCGATCATCTCGCCAGTCTCAACCGCAAGCTCGCCGCCGCGCGCGATCCCGAGACCGCCATCGAGCTCGACGACGCCTGGCACCTCGAGCTGCTGGCCGATTGCCCGAATCGGGTCCTGATCGAACTGATCGAGAACGTCATCCTTCGCACCCGGCGGTACGAGCTCGCGTTGATGCGCGAAACACAAAACGTGCTGCGCGCGAGCGACGATCACGAGCGCATTCTGGAGGCCTTGCGCAATAGCGATCTGCCGGCTGCGTGCGAGGCACTCAAACAAAACATGCAGAGCGGGCGCGCACCGATCTTGGAATGGCTCGCCTCGCGTGAAGCCGCGCGGAGCAAAGAGGTAGCGGTGTGAGCGAACCCCTGCTCGTGGCCTGTTTCGTTGCCTTCGCAACGGCCCCCGTAGCCGCCCGGGAGCAAGTCGGCGTCCCCACCTCGGCCCCGGGAACTGTCGACTCTCTTGTCGGCGTCTGGGTTGAGCGCGACGACGTTCGGTCCCACCCTAAGCGGCGAGCTCACGATCGCGCGCGACGGTGCCACCTGGCGCGCAACGATCGCCGGCTCCGAGGCATGGTCCCAGCTGTCCGGCGACAGCCTTCGCTTCGCCTTTCCCGACCGTCTCGGTGGGTATCGCGCGTCACTGACCGACGATGGAGGCACGATACGCGGCTTCTGGCTTCAGCCATCGGCCGAGATCGTGGACCGCGCGACGGCTCAGCCGTTCGCTTCACCCCTCGTGCTCCGCCGCGTGGAATCCAACGTGTGGCGCGGCGCCGTCCGACCCCTGGAGGATCGCTACACGCTCTACCTGCGGATCTTTCGCTATTCCGACGGAACTCTGATCGCCGGTTTCCGCAATCCCGACATGAATGCGCGCGGAGGCGCGTCGCAATTCCGCGTAAGCCTGGACGGCGACACGGTGCGGTTCAGCGCGCGGCCGGATACCACGCGACCCGAGATCGTCCACAACGCGATGCTCGTCCGCTCCCCGGACCGTCTTCGAATCTTCTGGTCCGATCTCGGCCACGACCTCGAGCTCACTCGCCGGCCGCAGGGTCAGACGCCCGATTTCTTTCCGCGGCCGCCCGGCGCACCGCCTTACGCGTACCGCAGGCCTCCCGAAACCGGCGACGGTTGGCTAACGGCCCACGCCCGGGACGTCGGCATGGACGAGGCGGCGTTGACGCGCCTCGTCCAGAGGTTGATCGATGCCGATCCGGCCGCCCGCCGCCCCGCCCTCATTCATTCCATGCTGGTGACCCGGCGGGGCAAAAGGTCGGTCAGGCCTACCTGGGCGGAGGCCTATGGCAGGGGCGACGCATCGTCGATCGACCTGGGTGACCCAATCGACAGCGGAACGGGTGAAGATCTCGCCGGCCAGGACGGGCCTCGATTCGCTCACCTTTCCCGAGTTCTACAACGAAGGCGTGGACGGCTACGCCTGGCACCTGTACGGTGTGCGTTCCGGGGAGCGCGTCCATCGTGAATACGAGGCGAACGGCAACGGCGGGCAGTTCCTGATCGTCGTTCCAGAGTTCGATCTCGTCGTCGTCTTCACCGGTGGCAACTACTTGCAGGGCGGGATCTGGAACCGGTGGCGGGACGAGATCGTGGGCGAGGAGATCATCCCTGCCATCCGGCCGCGATAGCGGCATCCCGCGACTGGCGCCCGTTATCCCGCGAACCGGAGGGCCTGTCCCCGACAGCTCAGACGCCTGCTGCGTGGACCCACAGACTCGGTGCATGGAGTCACGGTGAGCTCTGACGGATTGTGGGTCGCCGGTGCCGGCTTCGACAACCAGGTCTGGCTCTGGCCTTACCCGAGCGGCCAACCGCCCATCAGGCTCACGGGTCATCGGCGCAAGGTGAGCGGCGTCTCGTTCCATCCTAACAGCTTCTGGCTTGCGTCGGCGGCAAGCGACTCGACGGTTCGGTTCTGGCAGTTCCGTCGATGACCGGCACAGGTTGGCGCCCAACGCGGAATTGAGCTGACAAGCCGCGGCCAAGGGTGAACTGCTCGGCCAGGGTTCCAGCTCTCTGCATAGAAGGCATCCTCGCAGCAGGGTCGCTTCCCGCGCGCGGTGATATCATGATCGAGTGACCCCCGACCTGACACGCCGCGAGGCGCTCAAGCTTCTGGGTGCGACCGCCGCGGCTTGGCCCCTCACGGGGTTCGCGCTCGGCGATAAGCCACGTCCTGCGACTCCCCCACTCCGCGCGCGCGCTTCGGCGCCCAACCTCCTCTTCATCATGACCGACGATCAGCGCCAGGACGCGATGTCGGCCTACGGGAACACCATTCTCCACACCCCTAACATGGATCGGATCGCGACGGGCGGGACGCGCTTCGAGCTCGCTTTCGTCACCAACTCCCTCTGCGCACCGAGCCGGGCGTCGATCCTGACCGGCCTCTACTCCCACGCCCACGGCGTCACGACGAACGCTGGCGGCCCGCGCTATTACAACCAGCCCGGGCTCGGCGACCAGACGACGTTCGTCCACCTCCTGCGGCAGGCGGGCTACCACACCGCGCTCGTCGGCAAGTGGCACCTGCGCACGCTGCCGAGCGGCTTCGACGATTGGGTGATCTTCCCGGGCCAGGGGAAGTACGAGGACCCGGACATGATCGCCGAGGGCGGGACGCGCCTCCAGCTCCGCGGTCATGCCGACGACGTGGTCGGCGACCAGGCACTGGCATTTCTCGAGAATCGGCCCCGGGACCGCCCGTGGGCACTCCTCTATCAATTCAAGTCGCCGCATCGCTCATGGATGCCGGCGCCGCGCCATGCCGCCGCGTTCGAGGGGGTCGAGATCCCACTGCCGCGCACGTTCGAGGATCGGCTGGCGGGGCGGCCCGCGGCGTTGCGCGCCGCCGAGATGGCTCTCGCCGACCTCCCCGACTTCCGCGATCGCGTACCGGCGGACCTCCCGGTGGAAGAACGGAAGCGGCGGAACCTCGAGCTTCTGGTCAGGAACTACTGGCGGGTCTTGATGTCGGTCGACGACAACGTCGGCCGGGTGCTCGACTACCTCGAGGCCAACGACCTCACCGAGAGCACGATCGTCGTCTACACCTCGGACAACGGATTCTTTCTCGGCGAGCACGGTCTCTTCGACAAGCGGCTCATGTACGAGCCGTCGATCAGGGTGCCGCTCCTCGTCCGCTATCCGGCGCGATCGACGCCGGGGCGGGTCGACCGCGACCACTTGGTGCTCAACGTGGACGTCGCTCCGACGATCCTGGAATGGGCTGGAGTGTCCGCGCCGACGTGGATGCACGGTCGCTCGCTGGTTCCGCTCCTCGAGGCCTCGGTCCCCGCCGCGGGAATCTCGCCGGTGTGGCGCGACGCCTTTCTCTACGAGTACTACGAGTACCCGGCCGAGCATTGCGTGCGGAAGAACCGCGGCATCCGGACCCACGAGTGGAAGCTGATCCACTTCTGGGAGGAACCCCAAGAGTGGGAGCTCTACGATTTGCGACGCGACCCCGACGAGACGCGGAACCTGGCCTACGAGGGCCGCTACCACGACCTCCGGCGACAGCTTGCGGTCCGGATGGAAGAGCTGCGCCGTCAGCTCGGCGACGTAGACCCGCCGGGGCCCCCACCCGTCGCCGAGCCGTGCGGCGACGGCGTCAACACCGGTTACGGGCCGCCGCCGCCGCTCCTTCCGGCCGACTCCCTACCGGCGCATCCCTGAGCCCCACGCGCGAGCAGGAATTCTCGGCCGATCTAGGCGAGGAGGATTTTCCGGTAGCGGGCGGGGTCGACCGTGTAGCCGGGGAAGACCGGTGCCAGATCCCGCGCCCCGAGGTGCCGCTCGGCGAGCTCGGCGAACACGTCGCGGAAGTCGGTCGTGACCGCGAGGTCGCGTCCCTCGTAGAGCTGCTCGCGCTCGAGTCCGGGCCACTCGCCGTGGACCCGACCTCCCGCCACGCTCCCGCCCATCACCAGCATGCACGTCGCATGGCCGTGGTCGGTTCCGCCGGAGCCGTTCTCGGCGACGGTGCGGCGGCGCCGCTCTTGTCAGCGGCGAGAAATGGTGCGAGCCGCGCGATCAGCCCGGCATCAGAGAGCCGCTCGGGATGGAGCTGCTCCTCGAGCCACGCCTCGTGACCGATCTCCGCCACCCGTATCAGGTCCTCGGGCCCCGCACCGTAGGTCGCGCGAGAGAGGAGCCGTCGTGCGCGATCGACTTCCGAGGACGGCTGAGTCGTATCGGGCGTTGTCCCGGCCCCGGCGGCGGGAGCTCCATCACGAGGAACAGGGCAAGAGCCCACGACCACGAGCGATTCACGATTCGTCGACCTCCCGTCGTTCGATCTCCGTCGATAGAGCCCGAGCGATCTCGATTCATTAAGTTCCGCGCCCTCACCGATCCGATGGGATGATTC
>JBHEOA010000089.1:0-17391 GCA_046261835.1 Gemmatimonadota bacterium | reverse complement strand
TGCCCGCGGACGAGCCATCGAGCAATCCGTTCATGACCGAAGACTACACGCGAATTCGTCCGGGCGGCGACCGCGATGCGCTCGAGTGGATCGAGCCCAAGTCGGAGATCGCCCGTCCTTTGGCAGGCGCGACGGTCAAAGCCGGTACCATTGATGTGGTAGGAGCCGCATGGTCGGGTAGGGCGCCCATCGAACGCGTCGGCGTCTCGTCTGACAGGGGGAGAAATTGGAGCCCGGCCGAGCTTCATGGGCCCGAGACTCGCTGGGCGTGGCGACTTTGGCGCTGGCGGTGGCACGCCGAGCCGGGCGAGAGAGCCCTCCTCGCTCGGGCGACCGACGCCGACGGAAACACGCAGCCCGAACGCGCCGATCCGGCGGCGCCGGGATACCTCAACCACTGGGTACGGCCGCACCCGGTTCGCGTCGTGTGACCCCCCACCTTCGCGTACTCTCTTTCGCCGCGGTCGTCCTCCTCGGCGCCGCGCCGCTCGCCGCCCAAGAAGCGCCCGGCGACACGACGCGGCCCGAGGTGCGTCCCTCGGAGCCGATTCCACTCGACACGCTGGCGTTCGGTCTCGCCCCGGCCGACACCGTCCCGCTTCTCGCACGACGGTTCCGCGACAGCGGTGCGGCGGAGGCGCTGGCCGCGGTTCCGGCCGAGGACGTCATGGTCAAAAACCCGCGCAACGCCGCCATCCGCGCCTTCCTGATCCCCGGCTGGGGGCAGATCTACACCGGCCACCCGTGGAGGGCGGTGCTCTTCGCAGCCGGAGAGATCGGCTTCTTCCTGGTGGGTTACCGGTGGCAGCAGGACGCGATCGACAAACGGCGCGAGATCCGTCTGGCTCGCGCCGAGTTCTTCGCCGACACGACGCAACAGCTTCCCGAAGATCCCGACCTCCGCGAGCAGGCGTTCCGTCAGACTCAAGAGGCGAGCCAGCTCTTCGCCGATCTCGAGTTCATGCGCGAGCGTCGAGAAGACTACTATGCGTGGGCCGCGGCGAGCGTCATCTTCGCCGCAGTCGATGCCTACGTTTCGGCCCAGCTCGATCCGATCGAGGTGGGTGCCGACGCCGCCGCGCGACGGCTCTGGGCGGGGATCCGCGTTCCGCTGGGGAGGCGATGACCGACCGCGAGCGGCCGATCGGGGTGTTCGACTCGGGGATCGGCGGCCTCACCGTCATGCACGCTCTGATGGAGCGGCTTCCCCACGAATCGCTGATCTATTTCGGTGATACGGCGCGGGTCCCCTACGGCCCCAAGTCGCGTGATACGGTCACGCGCTTCTCGATCGAGAACGTCGATCTCCTCACGGGATACGGCGTCAAAGCGATCGTCGTGGCGTGCAACACCGCCACCGCCCGCGCGCTTCCCGTCCTGCGACAGCGGTTCGACCTGCCGATCGTGGGCGTGGTGGGACCCGGCGCCCGGGCGGGCGCTGCTGCCACCCGCTCGGGACACGTCGGAGTGATCGGAACCCATGGCACGGTCGAAAGCGGCGCCTACGAGACGAGCCTCAAAGCGATCCGTTCCGAGCTGGTCGTCGTCTCACGGGCTTGTCCCCTCTTCGTGCCACTCGCCGAGGAGGGGATGATCGACCACCCGGCGACGCGGCTCATCGCCTCCGACTACCTGGGGCCCTTTCGTGAGGACGGGGTCGATACGTTGATCCTGGGCTGCACCCACTACCCGCTGCTCAAGGGCGTGATCGGGGAGATCGTGGGGGACGGTGTGACGCTGATCGACTCGGCCGAGGAGACGGCTCGCGAGACCGCCGAGCTCCTCGCTGCGCGGAGTTTAGCGCGTGAGGAAGGTCATCCGGAGTATCGGTATCTGGTCAGCGACCTTCCCGAGCAGTTCCTGCGCGTGGGCCAGCGGTTCCTCGGGGCACGGGTAGGTGCGGTCGAGGTGGTCACCGCGGGATCGGTTTGAGCGGGGAGCCCCCGTCGGAGGACTCGAGCGAGAGCACCCCGTCACGCAGGGCGCCGTAGGTACGGTAGAACATCCAGTCGCCGATGTTGAGATACTCGCCGCCGGGCGTGCTCACGAGCTGTGGGCGATGCACGTGGCCCGCAATGACCGCGTCCACGTCGCGCTCAGCGAGAATACGGGTCGCGCTGGCGCGCAGCTCGGATGCCACCTCTTCGACCAGCTCGTCGGTGACGCGCCGCCGGCTGGTCGATGAAGCGAGCGCGCCGAGGCCGTGTTGGAAGCGCCTGGGAAGGAGTCCGAAGCCGAACGTCGCGAGCGGGTGGCGGAGCAGGTAACGCAGGGCGCCGTAGGAGCCTCGCGCCCCGTCCAGGGCATCACCGTGGGCGAGCAGGAGACGGCGCCCGTGGTGTTCGGCGACATGTGGGTCGTCGACGATCTCGACCCCCAGCTCGCGCTCGAGCCAGCCAGGCCCGCGACCGGTTCGCAGCCAGTAGTCGTGGTTTCCTCCCATGAGGAGGCAGCGAACGCCGCGCTCGATGAGACGGCCGAGCGAACGGAGGACCGCGGCGTGGCGTGGGGGAGGCTCGCCGTCGTCGAACCAGAAGTCGAAGAGATCGCCGAGGATGTAGACGGTCTCGCCGGGGAGGCGCGCATCGAGAAAGGCGACGAGCGAACGCTCCTTGGGGCCTTCGCGGGCGGGCGACTCGCCCCCCAGGTGAGCGTCCGACAGGAAATAGACGGGACGTGACACGATCGAGCAACTTAACAGTGGAGCAGGGTGGGGGCGCACGTAGAATGACAATGCATCGCGATCTCGAGCGTAAGGAGTCCGACCGCGCGTTCGCGCCCCGCAAGGGGTTGTGGCGGCGGATCAAGGAGATCGCGCTCATGGATGTGGCGGTCCTCGCCAAGGGGATCGACGCCGAGGCGGTCGAGAGCATCGAGGAGCGCCTCCTCGCGGCCGATTTCGGCGTCCCGGCGACGCTATACCTCGTCGAGGAGGTCGAGACCGCCGCGCGGCAGGGGAAGCTTCGCACCGAGGAGGACTTCCGCCGCCTGGTGCGCGACCGCATCGTCGCGCTCGTCGACCACGACGGTCCCGACCGTCAGCTGGCGCGCGCCGAGGTGCCGCCGAGCGTGATCCTCCTGGTCGGGGTCAACGGGGTCGGGAAGACGACGACGATGGCACGGCTCGCGCGACGCTTCCTCACCGAAGGGGAGCGACCCCTCCTCGCCGCGGCCGACACCTTTCGCGCGGGCGCGATCGAACAAGTCGCGACATGGGGCGAGCGGCTGGGAGTGCCGATGATCGCGGGGAAGCCCAAGGGCGATCCCGCGGCGGTCGTTTATGACGCGATCGCCGCGGCGCGCTCGCGCGAAGCATCGGTGATCCTGGTCGACACCGCGGGCCGCCTCCACACCCAGGGTGACCTCATGGAAGAGCTGGCGAAAGTCGTCCGGGTGGCGGGCCAGGCCCTGCCCGGTGCGCCGCACGAGACCCTCCTGGTCCTCGACGCGACGACGGGACAGAACGCACTCGTCCAGGCGCGCACGTTCGCCGCCAAGCTTCCCCTCACGGGCCTCGTCGTCTGCAAGCTGGACGGCACGGCCCGTGGCGGCGTCGTGGTAGCGGTCCGGCGCGAGGTCGGAGTGCCGGTCAAGTTCGTCGGCCTGGGCGAAGGACCTGACGACCTCGAGCCCTTCGATCCCGAGCGCTTCGCCGAGGGGCTCCTCTCCTGACGACCGCGACCATCGCTCTCGAAACCCCGGTCCGGTTTCTTCCCGGCGTGGGACCCCGTCGCGCCGAGGATCTCGAGCGGCTGGGGATCGCCACGGTCACCGAGCTCCTGCATCACTACCCACGCGACTACTTCGATGCGCGTCACACGGTACCGATCGCGCGCCTCGTGGCAGGCGAAGCGGTCAGCGTGGCCGGGAGCGTCAAAGCCGTCAGTACGCGTCGACTGCGCGGGCGCCGGACGCTGGTCACCGCGCTCCTCGAGGATGCCACCGGCGCGGTGGCGCTCGCCTGGTTCAACCAACCCTGGGTCGAGAACCAGCTCGCGCGGGGCGACCGGTTGCGGGTGATCGGTACAGTCGGTCGCTTCGGTGGACGGCTGCAGATCACCCCGTCCGAGTTCGAGAAGCTGGAAGATGGCGACGGCGAGGCCGCCGGGATCCTCCCGATCTACCCGCTCACCGAGGGGCTGACCCAGCGGCTGCTCCGCGGCTGGATGCGGACTGCGATCGAGCGGCTGGAAGCGGTCGACGATCCTCTCCCCGAGGGACTGCGGCGCGAGCACGGCCTTCCACCGCTCGGCGAGGGACTGGCCGACCTCCATTTACCCGGGAGCCCCGCTCGACTCGAGCGGGCCCGACGGCGGTTCATTTGGGAAGAGTTCTTCTGGTGGGAGCTCCGGCTCGCGCTCAAGGCGGCGGCGCGGCGGCGTCCCGATACCGGGATCGCGATGGCGACCGAGGGAGAGCTCGTGCCGCGGCTCGGACGCTCGCTCCCTTTCCCCCTCACCCAGGCCCAGCGGCGCGTCCTCTCCGAAATCTTCCGGGACATGAAGGACCCGAGTCCCATGAGCCGGCTCCTCCAGGGCGACGTGGGGTGCGGCAAGACGATCGTCGCCCTGCTGGCCCTTCTGCGGGCGATCGAGAGCGGCTTCCAGGGCGCGCTCATGGCGCCGACGGAGATCCTGGCCGACCAGCACGCGCGGAAGATCGGCGCGCTTCTCGCTGACCTACCGGTCTCGGCGGCGCTCTTGACGGGGAGCGTCACCGGTCGCAACCGGGCCCGGATCCTGGCGGGGCTCGCCGAGGGATCGATCGACTTGGGGATCGGCACCCATGCTCTGATCCAGGAGGGCGTCGATTTCCAGCGGCTCGGGCTCGCGGTCATCGACGAGCAGCATCGCTTTGGCGTCGCCCAGCGACTGGCGCTGACCCGCAAGGGCGGGGTTCCGGAGCGCGGCGAACCGGTGCCCGACGTCCTGGTCATGACCGCGACCCCGATCCCGCGCTCGCTCGCGCTGACGTTCTACGGCGATCTCGAAGTTTCGCGGATCGACGAGATGCCGCCCGGACGCCAGCCTGTCCAGACGCGCGTGGTGAACGAGAAGAAGCGCGACGGGCTCTACGACTTCATCGCCGAACGGGTCGCAGCCGGCGAGCAGGGCTACGTCGTGTATCCGTTGGTCGAGGAGTCGGAAGCGCTCGACCTCAAGGACGCGACGACCGGCTACGAGGCGCTCACCGCGCGCCTGCCGGGGGCGCGCGTGGCGCTCCTGCACGGAAGGATCGCGAGCGATGAGAAGGATCGCGTCATGCGCGCGTTCGCGGCCGGGGAGATCGACCTGCTGGTGGCAACGACGGTGATCGAGGTCGGGGTCGACGTTCCCAACGCCACGTTCCTCGTCGTCGAGCACGCGGAGCGCTTTGGCCTGGCTCAGCTGCACCAGCTGAGGGGTCGCGTGGGGCGCGGTCCCAAGCCTGCATGGTGCTTTCTCCTTCTCTCTCCCGACGCGGGCACCAACGCACGCGAGCGGGTAGGTGTCATAGCGCGGACCCACGACGGATTCATGATCGCCGAGGAGGACCTGCGGCTGCGTGGACAGGGCGACGTCTTCGGCACCCGTCAGCACGGCGTGCCCGATTTCCGGATCGCCGACATCGAACGCGACGTCGAGCTCCTGGCCGACGCGCGTCGCGCGGCGTTCGCCTTGACGGACAGCGACCCCGAGCTCGCCTGGCCCGAGCACCGCGGGATCCGCGTCGAAGTCGAACGGCTCGCGGCGCGCGATGCCGATCTCGCCCGCCAGGGGTAGCACGCCAGAACGCTGACTGCTTGACCCTTTCTTTCGACGCCGGGTAGGTTCCCGGTCGTGAATTACGCCGTCATCCTGGCGGGCGGGGTTGGCGAGCGATTCTGGCCCGCTTCGACGCCCTCGCGGCCGAAGCAACTCCTTCCGCTCCTTTCTGATCGAACCATGCTCCGCGAGACCGTCGATCGCCTGGATGGCGTGGTGGCCGCGGAGAACCGGTTCGTGATCATGAGCGCGTCCCTCGTCGCGGCGTGCGTCGCGGAGTGTCCGGAAATCCCCGCGCGCAACGTCATCGGCGAGCCCGAGGGCAAGAACACTGCACCCCCGATCGGTTTGATGGCGGGCCTGCTAGGGGCCCGCGATCCGGAGGCTGTGCTCCTCGTGCTTCCCGCCGATCACGCCATCGGGAACATCGTCGCGTTCCGCGCCTCACTGGCAGCGGCGTTTCGCCTCGCGGTCGAAAGATCCGTGATCGTGATCTTCGGGATCGTCCCTAGCCGACCCGAAACGGGATACGGCTACATCGAGCATGACGCGCGCCTCGAAGGTGATATCGAGGCGTATCCGGTGGCGCGGTTCCAGGAGAAACCCGACGCGGCGACCGCGCGCGCGCTGTGGAACGACGGCCGGCATACCTGGAACTCGGGTCTCTTCTGCAGCCGGGCAGCCGTTTTCCTCGCCGAGTACGATCAGCACCTTCCGCTGATGCGCAAGTCGATCGACGTGGCGGTCCGGTCGTGGGACGACGATCCGGGGGGCGCCCTCGAGCGGTACTACGCAGCCGTCGAGACTACCTCGATCGACATCGGCGTCATGCAGCGGACCGATCACGCCATCGTCCTGCCGGCGGCGAGTTGGGGATGGGATGACGTCGGATCGTGGGATGCGCTGGCGCGCTGGATCGAGACCTCGGGCGACGGCAACGTCGAGGTCGGTCGCACCGCGCTCGCGGACTGTCGCGACGTGATCGCGTACGCGCAGACGGGCAGGATCGCGGCGCTCGGTCTCGAGCGATGCGTGATCGTGCGGACCGAGGAAGAAACGCTCGTCGTTGCACGGGATGCGCTCGCGGATCTCAGGGACTTTGTGCGCCGCTTGAACGACGCACGACCGGCAGGCGCATCGTGAAGATCAGAACCGCCGCAGGACTCGTAACGGCCATCGTCGTGACCGCGTGCGCGCCGGCGCGTGAGACGGGAACGCCGGAGGTCCTCTCTCCACGAAGGGGAGCCCCCGGCGACACCACCATCGTCGGACGGGTGACGTCCGAGGGACGGGTCGTCGCCGACACGCTGACCGATCGCGATCCCGATCCCGCTCGAGTCGAGCGCGAGACGGTCTTCGCGGGCGTGATCACGCCGTCCGAGGAGACAACGACGGTTGCCGGCCACGGGCCTTGGCGCGTCCAGCTCTATGCCGCACGCGACCGTGCGGCGGCGGACTCGGTGGCGGCCGACCTCCGGGGAACGGTCGACGAGACGGTTCGCGTCTATGAAGCAGGCGGCTGGTACCAGGTGCGGGCCGGCGCCTACGGCTCGCGCGCGGCGGCGGAGCCGCTGCGCCGCCTTCTCGCGAGCCGCGGCTGGCGCGATGCGTTCATCGTGCGCGCGCGTTGACCCCTCCACTCGTCCTCGTCGATCCACCGGCCGCGCCTTTCTGGCCGCTCGCAGCCACGCGGCCGGTCGCCGAGATCCTGGCGGGTACGCGGACCTTCCGGGCGCGCTGGGCCGCGCGGGAAGGCCCCGTCGCCGCGCTGTGGTCCGACCCCGGGGTCGCGGGGGCCCGGCTGCGCGGGGAAAGCCCGCCGCCGGTCGGCGCGTGGCCCGATCCAGCCCAGGGCTATCGTGTGGCGCTTTCGACCTGGATTCCCGAACGTGGCTGGAGATTCGGGGAGGAGTCCGCTGCCTACCGAAGCGGGCCAGAGTCGGTGGCGTGGCGGCTCTCGCCCGAGGAGGCGCGCTCGCTCTCCGAGACATCGACGATCGACGTGCTGCGCGGGCATCTCGCTGAGCTCGATCTGCCGGCCGAGGAGGTGGACGGGCGTCTTCTCGGCTCCATCTGGTCGGTCGTCGACTCCAACCCGGATCTCGTCACCGCGGACGCGCTGGACATTCAGGGGAGCGATACCGTGACCGGCGTCGATCCCTTCGTGCTCCTCGGCGACGCCGCTATGCTAAAGGTGGCGCGAGGCGTCACCATCGGACCGTTCGTCGTCCTCGACGCGCGCGGGGGACCGATCGTTCTGGACGAGGGCGCGCGGATCGAGCCTCAGGCGGTCCTCCATGGCCCGCTCTACGTAGGGCGTGAGAGTATGGTCCTCGGCGACGTCGTCGCCGGCTCGTCGATTGGTCCCCGATGCAAAGTCCACGGCGACCTCGAGCAGTCGATCGTCGTCGGGTACTCGAACAAGGCCCACGAAGGATTCGTCGGCCATTCGGTGCTGGGGGAATGGGTGAACTTGGGGGCCGGAACGACGACGAGCGATCTCAAGAATACGTACGGTTCTGTGAGAGTCGAAGGCCCCGAGGGCCGCGTGGATACCGGCCTGCTCAAGGTCGGCTCGTTCCTCGGTGACCACGTGAAGACGGGGATCGGATCGCTTCTCACGACCGGCGCCCGACTGGGTGTGGCAACCCATTTTTTCGGTGGTTCGGTTTCCCCGCCATGGTTGCCCCACTTCTCGTGGCACGACGGCCGTGAACGCTCCGGCGTGCGATGGGATGCCTTCTTGCGAGCCACCGAGCTCGCCATGGCTCGACGCGGAGAAACGATGACCCAGGGTGAGCGTGATATCCTGGCGGTTCTCCACGCCCAGGCCGGCTCGTCCTGAAGCGCAATCGGCGTCGACGCGTCTCGTCGGCGCTTGCTCGTCGCGAAGGGCCGCGGATATCCTCTTTCGATGCGCGTATTCTTGACCGGCATCGACGGCTTCGTCGGCCGTCATCTCACAATTCGGCTCGCGGCCGATGGCCACTCGGTTCGGGGTCTGGCAGGCTCGCCTCAACCCGACGTACCCGCCGCCGAGCACGTCGTCGCCGGCGATGTGCTCGATGGTCAGGGGGTCCTGGCGGCAATCGAGGAGGCGCGTCCGGAGGCGGTCGTCCATCTCGCCGGGCAGGCGAGCAATGCTTTCGCGCTCGAACGCCCGGCGGAGACGTTCTCGGTCAACGTAGTGGGCACGATCCAAGTTTTCGAGGCATGCCGAGCGCTCGGTGTCAGCCGCGTGTTGGTCGTGACGTCGGGGGAGGCCTACGGCGAGCGGGATCCAGCCGAGGGATCCACCGTCGAGAGTGCCCCCTTCGCGCCCGTCACGCCCTACGGCGCGAGCAAGGCGGCGCAGGATCTGGTGGGGTTTCAGTACTGGCGGTCGTACGGCCTCCCCGTCGTGCGTGCGCGGTCGTATCTCCACACAGGTCCAGGTCAGCATCCGCGATTCGTGTTTCCGTCGGTCGCCCGGCGAATCGCCCTGGCCGAGGAAGGGCGGGCACCGGCGGAGATCGAACTCGGGTCGCTGACCGTGTCCCGCGACGTCAGCGACGTGCGGGACGTGGTCGAGGCGTATCGGCTCCTGCTGATGAGCGGACAGCCGGGCGAAGCGTACAATGTCTGCCGCGGGGAAACGCGTCCGATCTCCGGGTGGCTCGAGGCGTTCGCCGCTTTGTCCCGCACCGGGGTCACGTTCGTTTCGCGCTCCGAGCGGGTTCGTCGCGCCGACCTGCCGTGGATGGCAGGAGACCCGTCGAAGATCCGGAATGCCGTAGGCTGGCACCCACGGATCGCCTGGGAGCAGACGGTACGTGATCTCCTCGATGAATGGCGGTCCCGGATCTCCGACGAGCCGGCCTCGACGGAGTTGGACGAAGCGGCTTTGACGGAGGAAGCTCGGCATGCGAAAGCGTGAAGCCCTTGCACTCTTAGCGATCGTCGTTGCGCCCCTGGCAGGCGGCTGCAACGAGCAATCGCCGTTCGAAACCATTCCCGAAGAGGTGGTCCATGGGACGGACCAGATCTGGGAGCTCGGCCTGGAGGGATTTCCGGCTGCCTTCGATCTGCCCTCGGGACAGCGGTTCGTCGTAGGCGCCAGCTCGATCTCTGGTTCGTTCGGGACGGTGGTCCTGGAGGGACGCGAGGACGACACGCTGGTATTTCGTTCCTTCGCCACACTCGCCCCCGACTTCTCGTTCAGCCGGGTGGGCATCC
Source organism: Gemmatimonadota bacterium (assembly GCA_046261835.1). GTDB lineage: Bacteria > Gemmatimonadota > Gemmatimonadetes > JACCXV01 > JAHWKZ01 > JBHEOA01. The sequence continues at coordinate 7,432 of JBHEOA010000089.1, read as the reverse complement.
AGGATCTCGGTTCGCGGTCCTTCGACTCGGTGACGGAGGTGCCCGAGGGCGGCTACACGCTACCCAGCGACTCGACCGGCGTTCCGATCGTCGCAGGCCACACCTACGCCGTGAGGATCACGACCACTTTCTCGAGCGGGATCGTGGGGCTCAACTACGGCAAGATTACCGTCCTCGAAGTCGACCGGCAGTTCCCGGCCGACCCCCGCTCGCGGTTCGTGCGCTTCGAGTGGGCCTATCAGGTCCGGCCCCAGGACGTCACCGTCGCGGTCGAGGAGGATGGCACGTGATCGATGTACGCCTGCTGCGCTCACAGCCGGAGAAGGTCCGAGAAGGCCTCGCCAAACGAGGCGAGAGTGGTGACGTAGATCGGCTCCTGCGGATCGATGAGGAGTATCGGCGCCTGCTGGGCGAAAGCGAGCGGCTCAAGGCCGAACGCAACGCGCGATCCAAGGAAATCGGCCTCTTGATCTCAAGCGGCGCCCGCGCCGAAGCCGATGGGATCAAGGGCGAGATGCGCGCGGTCGGCGAGCGGATCAAGGCTCTCGACGATCAGATCGACGCGCTCAAGGCGACGCTCGACGGGCTCCTGCTCGAGCTTCCGAACCTACCGCATGAGTCGGTCCCCGCGGGTGACGCCTCGGCCAATCAGATCATGCGTGAATGGGGCAAGCCTCCAGCCTTCGACTTCGAGCCGAAACCACACTGGGAGATCGGTGAAGCGATGGGGATCCTCGATCTCCAGCGTGCCGCCAAAGTCGCGGGCTCGGGATTCGTCGGGCTGGTCGGGGAAGGTGCCGCACTGGCCCGTGCGTTGGTTTCATTCATGCTCGATCGACACCGCGCCAACGGTTACGTCGAAGTGTCGCCGCCCTACCTCGTCAATCCGCCGACCGCCACATCGACCGGCCACTTGCCGAAGTTCGAGGATCAGCTCTACGCCGCCGAGCGAGACGAGCTCTACCTGATCCCCACCGCCGAGGTGCCCCTCATGGGTTGGCACCGAGACGAGACCCTGGAGGAGAGACGGCTTCCGATCCGGTATTGCGCGTACACGGCTTGCTTCAGGCGCGAGGCTGGGGCCCACGGTCGTGAGACCCGCGGGCTCATCCGCGTTCACCAGTTCGACAAGGTCGAGCTCGTGAAGTTCACCGACGCCGATTCGTCCTATGACGAGCTCGAGTCGCTGGTGACCGATGCCGAAGGGATTCTGCGCGCGCTGGGTCTCGTCTACCGTGTGGTGCTTTTGGCGGCCGGCGACATGGGAAACGCCGCCGCCAAGACGTACGACCTCGAGGTATGGGCGCCAGGTGTGGGGATGTGGCTCGAGGCGTCGTCGTGCTCCAACTGCGAGGAGTATCAGGCGAGACGCGCGAACCTGCGCATGAAAGGCGAGGGCGACAGCGGCACACGACATCCCCATACGTTGAACGGTTCGGGCGTCGCACTGCCGCGCACGATGATCGCGATCCTCGAGAGCTACCAGGACGCTGAGGGCGCCGTCGCCATACCCGAAGTCCTCCGTCCCTACATGGGGGGGCGCCAGGTAATCGAGGCGAAAGCCGCAAGATGAGGAGCACGACCCCCGTCGCGCTCTACGGCCCGCGCGTGTGGCCGATCGTCGCCATCGTGGCGTTCCTGGCGCTCTTCGTCGGCCACGTCTGGTACACGCGCGTGATCGTCGAGGACATCCGCCAGGATACCGAGCGCCTGGCGACCCTCTATGCGCGCGCTCTTCGCATCACGACGCCGGAGGAGGCGCAGCTACTGCTCTTCGACGAGATCATCCAGTCGTTCCCGTATCCGGTCATCTTGACCGACGACCAGGGAAATCCGAGCGCGTTCAAGAACCTTCCTGACCTGGGAATCGAGAACCAGACCGGTCCGTGGTCGCCCGCCGAGCGGCTCGCGCTGCGCCAAGAAGCCGAACGTATGGATCGGATATCGCGGCCCTACCCCGTGACCGACGAGAACGGTCAGGTCGTCCAGTGGATCCACATCAGCGAGGCTGGCGCGATCACCCTGCTGCGCTATCTGCCGTATATCCAGGGAGTCGGGTTGGCCCTCCTGGGGGTCATCGGGTTCTGGCTCATCCGGTACCACCTGCGGGTCCAGCGGGGGCAGATCTGGGTCGCGATGGCGCGCGAGAGCGCGCACCAGCTGGGGACTCCGATCTCGTCGCTCTACGGTTGGCTCGAGTTGCTGCGGCTCGAGAGCGCGGCGGTCGCCGCTGGGACGGAACGTCGGGCCGGGGGAGCCGGCCACACCGAGAGCGAAGTCGAAGTGGAGACCGCCCTGAGTGGCATGCAGCAGGATCTAGAGCGGCTGTCCAAGGTGGCCAATCGCTTCGAGTTGATCGGCCGTCAGCCGCGTCTCACGCCGCTCGATCTCCGCGAGGTCGTCCGCGAGCTCGAAGAATACACGCGTGCGCGACTGCCCCATCGCGGCAAGCGGATCGACCTCGTCACCGAGATCGAGGCGGTCCCGCAGGTGGCCGCCAACCGCACGCTCATCGAGTGGGCACTGGAGAATCTGATCAAGAACGCGGTCGACGCGCTCGAAGGGCGTGGAGGACGGATCGTTCTGCGCTTGGCGCCGGGGGTGCTCGCCGGAACCGTGATGGTGGAGGTGGCCGACTCCGGCGACGGCGTTCCGTGGACGATGCGCAAACGAATCTTCGAGCCCGGCGTGTCGACCAAGACGAGCGGTTGGGGTGTGGGACTCTCGCTCGCACGCCGGATCATCGAGGAAAACCACAACGGTCGAATCGAGCTGGTGGCGTCGGAGCCCGGCCAGGGGTCGACGTTCCGGCTCACGCTGCCCGCAGTCGAGGGGAAGCGAGGGTCTTGAGCGAGCGCCTCCTCGCCGGCCTCAACCCGGCCCAGCGTGAAGCCGTTCTCCATGGTCCTGGACCGCTTCTCGTCCTGGCCGGCGCCGGCAGCGGCAAGACCCGGGTGCTCACCCACCGCACCGCGTACCTGATCGAGCACTGGGAGGTCGATCCGTCCCACATCCTGGCCGTCACCTTCACCAACAAGGCGGCGGGCGAGGTGAAAGAGCGAATCGTGCGCCTCCTCGCGGATCGTCCCGGCGGGATCGAGGGACTTTGGATCGGCACGTTTCACTCGGTCTGCGCGCGTATCCTGAGGCGAATCGCCGATCGCTTCGACTACCCTCGCGCGTTCACGATCTACGACGCGGACGACACGCTTCAGCTCCTCAAAGCCGTCATGGACCAGATGCAGTGGTCGATGGCGGCCGTCGATGCTTATGGCCTCAGGCGTCGCATTTCCGACGCCAAGAATCGCCTCCTTTCCGCCGATGAGTACGCCGCGCTCCATCCGGGCCACGTGGAGTACGCAGTGGCCGAGGCTTACCGGCGTTACCAGCGTACGCTTGCCGCCAACAAGGCGTTCGACTTCGACGACCTGCTCATGCGGACCGTCGTCACCATGCGTGACGACGAGCGACTTCTGGCCTCGATGCGGCGCCGTTTCCGCCATGTCCTGGTGGACGAATACCAGGATACGAATCATGCGCAATATCAGCTCGTGAAGCTCCTGACCTCCGAGCACCGCAACGTGTGCGTGGTCGGAGACGACGATCAGTCGATCTATGGATGGCGTGGGGCCGACATCACCAACATCCTGTCCTTCGAGGACGACTTTCCGGAGACGCGATCGATCCGGTTGGAGCAGAACTATCGCTCGACGCAAACGATCCTGGAGGCCGCCCACGCCATCGTCGAGAAGAACCGCGAGCGAAAACCCAAGAAGCTGTGGACGGAGCGTGAAGGCGGGGACCTGCTACGAGTGTGGGGCGCAGCCGACGCGGAGAGCGAGGCGGCCTGGGTCTCGCGCACGATCCAGTCGCTTCAGCGTGATGGACATGCCTCGAGCGAAATCGTGGTCCTCTATCGGACCAACGCCCAATCGCGCGCACTCGAGGAAGGGTTCCGGCGACGTGGAATTCCGTACGTCATCGTGGGCGGGACGCGGTTCTACGAGCGACTCGAGATCAAGGACGCGATCGCCTACCTTCGGATCCTCGCCAATCCCGCCGACGACTGGTCGCTCACGCGGATGCTCGGGGTTCCCAGGCGAGGGGTCGGACCCGTGACGCTGGCCACGATGGAGGCCACCGCCGAGGAGCGCGGGCAGCCGCTGTCGGCGACTCTGCGCGACCCCGCGGTCCTTCTTCAGGTGAACGCCCCCGTCCAGGCCGCGTTCACGGCGCTCGCCGACCTGATCGATGCTTTTCGCGAGCGCGCCGGGCGGGAGCCAGCTGGGGTTTGGGTCGCCGAGTACCTCGAGCGAGCCGGCCTGTTCGCCCACTACCGCGTGCTCAACGACCCGCGCCGCGAGGAGCGGCTGGAGAACTTGCACGAGCTCGTGGCCGGGGTGCAGGCATTCAGCGACGAACGCGCCACCGCGCCGGGGGAGGGCGACCTCGAAGCGTTCCTCGAAGAGGTGAGCCTGCTGACGGACATCGACCAGGTTTCCTCCGCGGGCGGCGCCGTCACGCTCATGACGCTCCACAACGCCAAGGGGCTCGAGTTCCCCGTCGTCTTTCTGAGCGGCTGCGAGGAAGGACTGTTCCCCCTCGCGCGCACGCTCGAAAGCCCGCGCGAGTACGAGGAGGAGCGACGCCTCTTCTATGTCGGCCTGACCCGGGCGAAAGATCGGGTGTTCCTATCGTACGCCCACGAGCGATACCGTTGGGGGCAATCCAACATCGCCGGTCCGTCGCCCTTTCTGCTCGAGCTGCCGTCGGAGCTCGTCGAGTGGGAAGAAGAGCCGATGTCGGGATGGCCCTCCTGGGGGGCGGCGCGTTCGGGTGCGCCCTGGGCCGCGAGCTGGTCAGGCGGGGGCCCGTCGTGGTCGTCGGGCCGCTCGACGGGAGATCCCGTGACCTGGGACACGGTGGCGACCGACGAGCCACCGGGGGGATCGGTCGAGGCCGAGGAGATCTCGGACCTCGCTCCCTCGTACCGTCCCGGTGAGCGAGTAGTGCACCGTGAGTTCGGGGCCGGCACGATCAAAGCGGTCAACGGGACGGGGCGCGACCTCAAGCTGGTGGTGCGGTTCGATCGCTGGGGCGAGAAGAAGCTCGTCGCCCGCTTCGCCCGGCTCGAGAGGGAGTGGTAGGGTGATCTCCGACTCCGACGTCCGCCACATCGCGCGCCTCGCGCGCCTCGAGCTCTCCGACGACGAGGTGGCGCGCTTCCAGGTCGAGCTCTCGACGATACTGGAGTACGTCGCCCAGCTCGACACGCTCGAAGCCGGAACGGCCGGCGAGCCGCCCGTGGCCGACCAGCCTCTACGCGACGACGTCGTCGAGACCTGGCCCGACGTCCGGCCGCTACACGACGAGGCCCCGGACTTCGAGGACGGCTACTACCGCGTTCCGCGAGTCGTCGAGTGACGTTCGGCCCTCGCGGGAATGCCGCCGGTCTCACGCGGGCCATCGTGAGCGGGGAGACCAGTGCGGCGAGTGCGATCGACGCGTCGCTGGGATGGATCCGGGAGGCGGAAGCGCAAGGCCTGAACGCTTTTCTCTTCGTCCGGGAAGAGGCGGCGCGAGAGGAGGCGCGTGAAGTCGACCGGCGAGTCGCCGCGGGAGAGAACCTTTCCCTCGCCGGCGTCCCGGTGGCGGTCAAGGACAACATCGCGGTGTCGGGCACCCCCACCACGTGCGGCTCTCGTCTCCTCGAGCGCTACGTAACCCCGTTCGACGCGACCGCGATCGTGCGGCTGCGCGAAGCGGGGGCGATCGTCGTCGGGAAGACCAACTGCGACGAGTTCGCCATGGGCTCTTCGACCGAGAACTCGGCGTTCGGTCCGACGCGACATCCTCTCGACCCGACTCGCGTTCCGGGAGGTTCCTCGGGCGGTTCGGTCGCGGCGGTAGCCTCGGGCTGCGTACCGATCGCGCTGGGCAGCGAGACGGGCGGCTCGGTCCGGCAGCCCGCCGCATTCTGCGGGGTCGTCGGCGTCAAGCCGACCTATGGCCGGGTCTCACGCTATGGGCTCGTGGCTTTCGGATCCTCGCTCGACCAGATCGGCACGATCGGCTGGACCGTCGAAGACGCGGCGCGTCTTCTGGGGGTCATTGCGGGGAGCGACCCTCACGATGCGACGTCGCTTCCCCACGAGGTGGAGGACTACACCTCGGGTCTCGACGAGTGGGAACCTCGCGGCGCGAGAATCGGCTGGCCGCACGAGTACTTCGGGGAGGGCCTCGACCCGGCGATCCTGGCGGCCTGCGAGGCGGCGCGCGACCGGCTCGCGGCCGAGGGTGCGGAGATCGTCGAGGTGTCGATGCCTCACGCCCCCTACGGGATCGCGGTCTACTACATCGTGGCGATCGCGGAAGCCTCATCCAACCTCGCGCGCTACGATGGCGTCCGTTACGGCTATCGTGCGGCGGGGGCGCGCGATCTTCAGGCGATGTACTTCCGAACCCGCGCCGCATTCGGGGCCGAGGTCAAGCGGCGGATCATGCTCGGCACGTATGCCCTGTCGGCCGGCTACTACGAGGCGTTCTATGGCAAGGGTACGGCCGTCCGCGCGCGGATCACCGGCGATTTCGACGCCGCGTGGGATCGGGTCGACGCATTGCTCTCGCCGACCACCCCGACGCCGGCTTTCGAGCTGGGCGAGAAGGTCGACGATCCGCTGGCCATGTATCTCAACGACATCTACACCGTGAACGCCAATCTCGCCCAAATCCCGGCGATCTCCATACCCTGGGGCGAGACACCGTCTTCCGGCAGCCGTTCCGCGCTACCGATCGGAATCCAGCTCATGGGCCCTCCGCGCGCCGAGGGGCGGCTGTTTAAGATCGCCCGCTTTCTCGAGCGCTGCGGGCCGCGAATTCAGTCCACTGTGTAGCGGCGGAGCGTGGTCGCGCAGAATAGCCGCCCCGTGCCCGGACCGAAGTCGAGCGCCAGATGAGGGGGGGCGCGGGCTCGGTCGAGGGCTTGCTCGAAAGGTTCGAGCCCGTCATCGGGCTCGAGGTCCACGTCCAGCTCAAGACGGAGAGCAAGATCTTTTGCGGCTGTCCGAACGCGTACGGGGCGCCGCCCAATACGCAGGTTTGCCCGATCTGCTTGGGGTTTCCCGGAATCTTACCGGTTCTCAACCAGAGGGCCGTCGACCTCGCGGTGCGCGCCGCGCTGGCGCTCGGCTGCACGGTTCACGAACGGTCGATCTTTGCACGCAAGCATTACTTCTATCCGGATCTCCCGAAGGGGTACCAGATTTCCCAGTTCGATCGTCCCCTCGCAACGGGTGGCTCGCTCGAGATCCCGTTCGACGATGGGTCCACCAAGGCGATCGGGATCACTCGCGTCCATCTCGAAGAGGACGCCGGCAAATCGATGCACGGCGAGGGTGGCACGCTGGTCGACTTCAACCGCTGCGGCGTTCCA
>JBHEOA010000088.1:0-31677 GCA_046261835.1 Gemmatimonadota bacterium | reverse complement strand
GCTACAGATTGACGCCCAGACCGAAGGTGCCAGAAGTCTCGTTCGAGGAGAGGTCTGGCAGCTCTTGGAGCAGGTGCCATGACGCGGCCTGTCAGCAGCTCTACTCCCTTCGACAAAACGTGGAATCGAAGGCCAGCACAGGGCAACAGCACTCACCACGATTCGACCCCGTCACCATGGATCCCGTGGTTCGGGACTCCACGTATCCAGCGGGAATGGAGGAGCTGGAGTTGAGGAGCGGCGGTGCGCGCATGAACGGGCTCATGTATATCGCGCAGGGGGCAGGGCCTCACGCCACAGTGGTGCTCCTACATGGATATCCAGGCTTCGAGAGCAACCTCGATCTCGCCCAGGCGATTCGCCGGGCCGGGATCAATGTGCTTTTCTTCCACTACCGCGGCGCTTGGTGGAGTTCGCGCACTCGGCCGAATCCGCCGTCAATTACCGCACAGACCCGCACCGCGTCGGACTCGCGGGCTTCAGCATGGGCGCATGGCTCGCATTCCGTGCCGCAGTATCTGATACCAGCATCGATTGTGTTGGGGGGCTCGAGATGGGCGACATGGGCGGCCACGGGCTCTCGATGCGCACCGACCCGGAATACGAAGCGTGGTTCACCGAGTACACAAACTCACTCATCGCGCCCGGTGGTCCGCTCCACGCTGAAGAGAGCGGTGCAGCGTTCGCCGACACTCTGTTGACGAACGCTGATCGGTGGGCGCTATCGGCTCAAGCACCGGCCTTCCGGGATCGCGCCATCCTGTTGGTGGGGAGTACCGAGAACACGGAGCACGCGGATCTGGTTTCGACCCTCGAGAGTATCAGCGCCACCCGGCTGACCAGCTACGATTGGGTCACGGATCACTCGTTCTCGGCGCGGCGAATCGAGCTTGCGCGTACGGTGGTCGCTTGGTTACAAAAGGCGTGCGGCTTCTGAAGAACATCCGGCCTGAATCATGCGCATCGCGCCGGTACAATGGCTTAGCGGTTTATAATACTGCGCCCTAGAGCGGCGATCTCGAGGGGCCCGAGGTTCACCGGATTGGTTTCGAAGAGCCGGCCGACCGCCTCGCGGTGGATCCTAATCTTGAAGCGGCTGATGGCGAGCCCGCCGAGAGCGCGGATCGTATCGGATCCGGCGAGCAGCTCGCCGTCCTCCTCACCCGAGAGCCCCTCGATGCCGGAGGGCTCGGCGCCGCTCACGTCGACCAGGAGCTCGAGGCCACTCAGCCCCTCCCAGACGTGGCGGGGGAGAAGGATGAGTCCGGGAGGGCCGGCGGTAACGACGATCGAGGCCCCCTCGAGAAGGGGCGCCAGGGGCTCGCCGCTCTTCCAGACGACCGTGTCGAGCTCCTGACCCAGCGCCTCGCCGACGAATCGGCGCCGCTCCTCGGCCTCCTCATCGTCGAAGACGGTCAAGCGCGCGCGAGTGCCAGCCGCGATGAGGAGCCCCGCTACTCGCGCCCCCACGGGCCCACCCCCGACGACGACGGCGCTCGCGCGGGTGGCGTCCAGGATTTGGGCGATCCGGGCCACCGCGGCCGCCGCGACCGCGTTCCCGCCCTTGCATTCGCTCATGACCGAGACCCGATAGCGACCAAAGAAGGCCCGCCTGGCCTGCCGCACCATCTCCTCGATCACCCGGTCGTTGGTCCCCGTGATCAAGACGGCGGTTTGCGATAGCTCTTCTTCCGGCCGGGAGTAGAGGGCCCCCGACACCAGGAGGGGCACGTCCTGGGGGTCGACGTCGCCGTATGACAGGACGTAATCCGCGCCCCCGTCGATCGACATGATCGAGTCGAAGACGCGCGGATGCGGGTTGTGATCGAGATGGATCAGAATCCTGGCTACAGCGCGCATTCGACGGGCCGCGTGCTAGGGAAGAGAGGAGCTGGGAACGACATCGGCGCCCTCGATCCCCAAGTGGTGATCAGTACCCCATACGGTCCCGATCCCCAGCTTCTCGAGCCACACAAGACTAGAGGCATCGACGTAGGTGAGCTTATGGCCCCGCAAACGGTCGAGCTTCTCCCACGTTGCCGCGCGGTGGACAGGATCGCTATCGAGAATCTCGAGGCCAGATAGATCCTCGACGAGCCTGCGAAAAGTCCGGGCTGCCTCCTCGCCGAGACGATGAAGAAACCAGCTGTACGTCTCGGAGACGACGAGGACCGAGGTGTACCACGCCCTCGGAGGCGAAGCGAAGAGGGAGACGACTTCGTCGTGCAACAGGTCCGAGCGGACCAGGAAGGCGATGTAGGCGCCCGAGTCGATGTAGGCGGAGACGCCCGCCTTCAAGGTCGCGGACGTCCGTAGACGACGGCGTCCACCGAGCGGCTGGCATCGGGTCCGCCATCCTCAATCGACCCGGCAAGAGACATCCACGGTCGATCGGTCGGGCGTGTCGTCAAGACGTGGGCGAGCGCGCGTCGAACGAATTCGGCAAACGAGATTCCCCGTCGCTTGGCTTCCCGCCGAGCGCGTCGATAGAGGTCCGGATCGAGCGAAATCTGCGTTCGAATCATGATAACACATTAATTGCTCGTGTTATCAGAGTCAATTCTCTCGGGGGAGAGAGTGTCGGCGGACGGCCTACCTCAGAGCCGACGATTCCGGGAGTATCGGCGTCGATCAGTAGGTTTACATAAGATACGTTATGCGACGTTGTCGGGGACGGGGCGATCAGAACGGATTCAGGATCCGCACCTTTCCGTACAGCCGATCTGACTGAAAGTCCTCTGAGATGAGCTCCTCAAGGCCGTAGACTTCCGCGTACGCCCACATGTGGGCATCGAACCACGGCAGTCCATAGGCCGGAGCGCCCCGCAAAGCCGTGCGCAACACATCGTCATTCGGGTAAAGCAGCGTGAATTGAGCCAGCAGCTCCTCAGCCTCGCGTCGAGCGTCTGGGGGTTCCAGAATCGATCTTCCGTCCTGAGCAGGCTTGGTCGTGGCGGCAACGAACTCTACGATCGCTTGATGAGCGATCCGGACCGAATCGCTGGCGATCCCTTCTTTCAGGATCCGTTCCGCGATTGACTGTTTTTCCGGATATCTGGGATCGTGGCGATAAACGAGGACGTTCGTATCAACGAGGCTTGCCACGTCGATACAACTCTTCGCGGGTCCAGCCCCGGCCTTCCGTGACCGAGACGGGCGTCAGGGCCCGACCCTGACGCTCCCGCTGGCGCTGTCTAGCCGTAGCGCGGTCAAAGAGCTTCAGACGCTCTTCTTTCGAGAGTTTTGTGGGCCTCGCCTCCGCGGGAACGAGACGGATCGCATCGCCGGCGGCGACCCAGTCGATCTCGTCGCCAGGGGCGATGCCGAACGTCTCCGCTAACCGCTTGGGGATGGTGACTTGGAGCTTGCTCGTGACCTTGGCCATGTCCTTACTATAGCAAGGATGGCTTCCTTGTCAAGGGGCTGAGCTACTGCCCGCCCTGGCTGGTGTCGGCCGGCGGCGCCTCTGGAGTCGGCGCGCCATCGGTCACGGAGAGCGGTTGTACGGTGATCTCGGCTAGCTCGCGGCGAGCCTGGCGGCCTTTCTCGCCTTCACGGTCGAGCTCCGCGATGGCCTGGTACTGGCCCGCAGCGCCTTGGACGTCGCCTAAAGCGCGATAGACACGCGCCAAGGCTTGGTGGAACGAGATCTTCTCGGCGTCCGTGTCGGAATCCTCCAAGGCCCTGCGGTACACCGTGATCGCCTGCTCGTGCTGACCGAGCTGTTGATACGTGGCTCCCAGTAGCGTGCGGGCATTGACCGCGAAGAGCGAGGCTTCATGCTCATCGAGGAACGCCTCGAGCGCCTGTACGGCCTGCGGGAACTGACCCGCCTGGTAATAGGCGTCCGCCGCGAAGAACGCCGCGTCGTCGGCATAGGAAGAATCTCCGTATCGGTTCAGGAAGGCCTCCAGGTCGCTGGCCGCAAGCTGCCAGTTACCAGCGAAATAGGCCTGCCGCGCCGTCACATATTCGACCGAGGCGGTTTCCTCGGCGGTGCGCTCCATCCGGCGCCAGACGAACACCCCTGCGGCGAGAAGCACGACGATTCCGAGCACACCCAGAGCCTGTCGCTTGTGCATCTCGATCCAGTGTGCCCAGTCGAACGTCTGCTCGACGAACTTATCGTGCCTCAACTGCCTCTTGGATAACCGTTTACGGCTCATCACCAGATAAATGGCTGGAAGTGTACTGTGGTGCCCCCGGCGCGACTCGAACGCACGACACGCGGTTTAGGAAACCGCTGCTCTATCCACCTGAGCTACGGGGGCGCGAAAACGACGGCTTTGCCTGCGTCGAAGTCGTATGAATCTAACCCCCGACGGGACGCGCGGTAAGGGGCGCTCGGGTTCGGCGGTATCTTGTGGAGGTGGAGCGCGACCCGACGGCCGTACTCATCCTGGCGGGGGGCGAAGGGCGCCGCCTCGGTGGCCCCAAGGCCTGGTTACGGTGGCGAGACGGCCCACTCCTGCTCGAGGTCGTCCGGCGCCTCTCTTCGCTGGCAGACTTGGTGGTGGTTTCCGCCCGCCGCGGACAAGAGCTACCCCCAGGCAACTACGATCGGGTCGACGACGACGTGGCCGGGGCGGGGCCGCTCGCTGGCCTGTCCGCCGGCCTGACTGCGTTCGCCACGGACTCTCCTGGAGCGAGGGTCGCCGTGACGGCGTGTGATTACCCCTTGACCGATCCGGCCCTGTTTCGGGCACTGGCTAGGCACGACACGAAGGCCGACCTGGTCCTTCCCCGCTGGGAGGGGCACCTCCATCCGCTTCAGGCAGTGTGGCGCGCCGGCGTCGGCGGGGCGTGCGGCGAAGCCCTGCGGAGGGGGGAGCGCCGCCTCAGCGCCATTTTCACTGCGGTCGACGCCCGAATCGTCGACGCAGAGAGCCTCAGCGGCTTCGACGTGGCGCGTGCACTCCTCAACGTGAACGACTCCGAAGCGCTGGCGCGCGCTCGCTTGCTGGCTGGCTGATCAGCGAGGTCTGTTGGGCCGAGGATTACGCGGCTTACGGGGCCGCGCCTCCGCCGCCGGACGCGGTGGACGAGTGGGTCGCTCCCGCTCTTCAGCTCTGCCGCCGAGCCACGCCATGAGGAGCGATCGTACACCGGGTTCGAGCTCCGTTCCCTCCAGGCGCAGGTGTACCCCTGGCGGCGCGCCAGGCGGCGCTTCGCGGGCAAGCGGAACGCTGTGGCGGTAACTCAGGCCAACGAGCGAACCTTCGTCGACTCCGACCAGCTGCAGGTCCAACCATCGTTTACCGGGAAACGCCCGAATCGTGCGCCCGATGCCGTCGATTCGCACCCATTCTTCGCCACGGCGCGATACACGGCAACCGAGCTCGGTGCAAAGCGCCTCGATCTGATCGATCAGCGACCCCGCTGCGTCGTCATGCGTTGGCGTCGTGATCGGCTCCGGGGCCGTAGACGTGTTCGCATCCCGTGTGGCCGCCGTCCAACCGCCCGTCACTCTCTCGATCCGTGGCCCTGAAGTCGCGTTCTCACCGTACCATCGGATGCGGAAGGCGGCGATCGCCGCGGGTGGTGCCAGCCACGCTATCGCGCGCTCGCACGCCTCGGGGATCCGGGTCGCGACCAGGGCGATCGCGCACGGGGCTTCCAGAGGTTCCTCGCCCCAGGCTGAGTTGGTCCATGACGCGACGTTCCAGGCTGTGGACGGTAGAGCCCAACGGGTGGCGACCCGCGCCGCGAGCTCTGGTGAGGTCCCGGCCCAGTATCGACGGACGTGTTCGTTCCAACGCGCGAGCGGCCACGCGTCCATCTTCGCCGCATGGCCGATCGCCTCGACCAGGAGAGCCTCCGACCCCGAGCCCGTCGTCACGCCGATCACCAGCGGTCCCCCGCCTCGGCGCCATCCGATGGCGATCCTTCCGGCCATGCCCGAGTCGGAGCCCGCGCGCGCCTCGGCGATCAGCAGAACGTTCTCGGCGATCAGCTCGGGTTTCTCGAAGAGGAGCTCGACGAGGGAGGCGTCGTCATCGAGGATCGAAGAGGACTCCCCCGCCGCGGCGCGGTCCTGAGACGGATCCGTCGTCTCCCACTCCATGTCAGTCGTACCTGACGATGCTGTAGCAGTCGTATTTCGAGAGAAGCGAGCGGCCGTTCAAAAATCCGAGCTCGACGACGAAGGCGATCCCGGCGATGACGCCTCCCAAGCCTTCCGCTAGTCGGGTCGCCGCCACCACCGTTCCTCCGGTCGCGAGCAAGTCGTCGATCACGACAACGCGCTCTCCGTGCGCGACCGCGTCGACGTGGACCTCGAGGGTGTTGACGCCGTACTCGAGGCCGTAAGACTCCTTTCGCGTCTCGTAAGGGAGCTTGCCGAGCTTTCGGATCGGGATGAGACCGAGGCCGAGCCGATCGGCCACCGGCGCGGCGAAGAGAAACCCGCGAGCGTCGACCCCCGCGATCTTCCCGGCGTTCTTCTCCCGTGCCCAGTCGGTCAGAACGTCGAGCGTCGAACGAAATAGGTGGGGTTCGAGGAGTACGGGTGTGATGTCTTTGAAGCGGATTCCGGGTTTCGGAAAGTCGGGGATCTCACGGATCACCGCCCGCAGGCGGTCTTCGAGCTTCATCTGCGGGCGAGCCCTGCGCCCAGTCGGGGCAGGACGACTGAGGGGTCGACGGTTCCTCCCCGCCAACGCAGCTCGAAGTGCAGGTGATCCCCGGTCGCGTTCCCGGTACGGCCCACCAGAGCGATGATCTGTCCCCGCCGAACGCGATCCCCCTCTCGCACGAGGTTCTCCTGATTGTGTCCGTAGAGCGACTGGAGCTCGGAGCCGTGGTCGATCAGGACGACGTTGCCGTAGGCTCCGCTCGTTCCGCTGCGGACTACGAGCCCGTCAGCGGCGGCATGGACCGGAGTGCCCGAGGGAGCTCGCAGGTCAAGTCCCGAATGGAATTGGGCAGCGCGAACGCCGTACGGCGAGCTGAGGACCACCGAGCGGTCGACCGCCAGGGGCCAAACCAGCTTGCCGAGCACGGAAGCGAGTTGGTCGTCGACCGGGGACGCGTCCGCCCGAAGCGGCGAAGCCGATTCGCCCCCTCGCGCACGCGGGACCTCGCCCGCGGGTGGCATCACGCCGGGTGCGTGGGTCATGTAGACCGGCGAGCACGCGGCCAGAAGCACCGCGGCGGCCATCGCGAAGGTGAACGCCAATCTCACCATTCGAGCTCGAATCCCTCGTATTCTTTCGAACCGTCCACGATCGTGTCGCAGACGACCTCCTCGACGCGCGCCGCACGGGGTCCCTCGCGCAGCCGGTCGATCAGCTGATCCAGAAGACCCGGCGCAGGAGCCTGAAGGATCGCCTCGACAGCCCCATCCGAGCGGTTCCTCACCGATCCCCGCACGCCCAGGTCCTGTGCGTTACGCATAACATAGTAGCGGAAACCGACGCCCTGCACGCTCCCTCGTATTACACACCGCCGCGTTTCCATCTCGTGATCGCTCCTGGCTTGTCGGCGGAAACGATGAGAACCATAACACCCGCAAGCCGCGTTCCTCAAGGAGCGGCGCACCGATTACCTTTGGCGCGGCGGTCGCGCGAGCAAGGTCGCGTCCGTGCCCGAGTGTTACGGCTCTCGAAAGGAGCAGCACCATTCCGAGCTCCGGATGGAACCCCGAGCGCGTTCGGAAGGCATTCCAGCGCGGCTTCCCCAATGGCCATCTCATGGTGGTATCCAACCGTGAGCCGTATGCCCACGCGCGCAAGGGCGGGAAGATCGAGATCGACCGTCCCGCCGGCGGCCTCACCTCGGCCATCGATCCGGTCCTTCAGTCGCTGGGCGGCACCTGGATCGCTTGGGGACACGCCTCTGCAGACCGCGAGACGGTCGATGAAAAGAATCGCGTGCGCGTCCCCCCCGAGAATCCGGCCTACACGTTGCGACGCCTATGGCTGAACGAAGAGGAGATCGAGAACTACTACCTGGGCTATTCCAATCAAGCGCTTTGGCCATTGTGTCATAACGTGCTCGAGCACGTGCGGTTCAGCGATCGCCACTGGCAGTTCTACCGTAGCGTCAATCGAAAGTTCGCTCAGGCGATCAACGACGAGGTCGACGACCGCGAGACTCTCGTATGGATCCAGGACTATCACCTCGCATTGGCCTCCCGTTATCTCCTGCCGAGCCGCGGCGACGTGGTCCTGTCGCAGTTCTGGCACATCCCGTGGCCGGCCTGGGAGACCTTCCGGGTATGTCCTCAGAAGGTCGAGCTGCTGGAGGGACTCTTGGGCAACGATCTTCTCGGGTTCCACCTTGACACCTTCGTCAACAATTTCCTACAGGCGTGCGTCCTCCAGCTCGACGCCTTCGTCGATTGGGCCAAGCGATCGATCGTCTACCAAGGGCACATGACGGCGGTCCGAGCGTTGCCCATCTCGATCGACGTCCACGACTTCGATTCGATGGCGCGGTCGGACGTTACGCAGGAAAGAATGGAGAGGATCCGGACCAAGTACCGTCTCGATGGCCAGAAGGTCGGGATCGGCGTCGACCGACTCGATTATTCGAAGGGGATTCTGGAACGGCTCGACGCTCTGCGACTCCTCTTCGAGCGCCATCCCGAGCTGGTCGGCAAGTTCACGTTCCTACAGGTGGCGGCTCCGAGTAGAAGCGAGATCCCTGCCTACCAGCGCCTCGGTGAGAAGGTCGACCAGAAGATCGATGAGCTGAACGAGCTTCTCGGCACCGACGACTGGAAGCCCGTGATCTACGTCAACGAGCCGGTCCCTCAGGACCAACTTGTCGCCTTGTACCGTCTCGCCGATGTCGTGGTAATCTCGTCGGTCCAGGACGGCATGAACCTCGTCGTCAAGGAATTCATCGCGAGTCAAGGGCCCGACCCCGGAGCGGTGTGCCTCAGCGAGTTCGCCGGTGCAGCCGAGGAGATGGACCACGCGATCCGAATCAACCCGTTCCATACAGAGGGATTCGCCGACGACCTCTACCGAGCGATCCGGTTGTCGACCAAGGAGCGGCGGAAGCGGATGGCGCGCATGAAGTCGGCGCTGCGCCAGCACACGATCTATACCTGGATGGCCGACTTCCTCGCTGCCGCAGGTCAGGTGCGGGAGGAAGCCGCGGCGTCAAGCGGACGCTCGTTGACCTCGCGCGCGTGACCGCGCGCCTCCCTTCCCTCCTCGAGCACCTGACGGAGCTCGAGGATCGGCTTTCACCTCCCGCCTTGATCGCTCTCGACTTCGACGGAACGCTGACCGAGATCGTAGACGATCCGTCGGCCCCTCGGTTGACCCCCGAGCGCCGTGAGATCCTCGAGCGTGTCGGTGAGTCGGGACGTCGGCTGGCGGTCGTCAGCGGGCGTTCGGTCGCCGACGTGCGCGAGCGCGTGGGGATCGATCGGGTAGTCTACGTCGGGAACCACGGTCTCGAGATCGAGGGCCCCGCCGTGCGGGAGCGTCCGCCGGACGCTGAGGAGCTCACCCAGCGAATCCGCCGGGTGCTGGACGATCTGCCTGCGCTCGAAGGGACGTTCCCCGAGGACAAGGGGCTGACCGCCACGATCCACGTGCGGCCGCGCGACGACGAGGATCGGATCGCCGCGGTCGGGACGGCGCTGCGAGACATAGTCGAGGCGGAGGGGCTCGTGGTCCGACGAGGCAAGGCGTCGTGGGAGATTCGGCCGCCCGGCCCGCGCACCAAGGGCGAGGCTCTGCGCAGGCTCATCGAGCTCGTTTCCGGTGCGCGGGAAGACCGAACCCTGTACGCGGGGGATGACGCGACCGATGAAGATGCCTTCCGGGCGATCCCTGATGGCGTCACTGCTCGTGTGGGGGAAGCGGACGCCGCGACGGCGGCCCGCTACTTCCTCCCTTCCCCATCCGCCCTCTACGCCTTCCTGAATCGCCTGACCAGGGCCCGAGACTTCGAGGGCTGAGACTCCCAAGGTCGAGACTTCAGGGCTCAAACACCCGACGAGGGAGAAACACGAAAAGCGCGCGGCCCAGGTCTACGGCCGCGCGCCGCGATGTGGTCGGGGAGACAGGATTTGAACCTGCGACCCCTACGTCCCGAACGTAGTGCTCTACCGGGCTGAGCTACTCCCCGAGGATGGTCAGCCGCCGACAGCGGCTCGTAGGGACAGTGAAGTTACGAGAGGGTCTGAGGGGCGACAACCGCTCAAAGGCCGTCGCTGAACGCCGAAGAACGCCATTTCTCGAGAGCGGCGATCGCGCGATGATTGGTCTGATCGAGGTGGATCGGAGTGATCGAAACATAACCCGCCTCGACGGCGAGATAGTCCGAGCCTTCGGGTCCCTTCCAGGTCGGCGGGCCGCCACCGATCCAATAGTACGTCTTGCCGCGCGGGTCCTTGTCGACCACCACCGAATCGGCGTAGACCCGGTTGCCGAGCGTCGTGACCTGAACCCCCTTAACGGCCCCCGGATCGACGTCGGGCAGATTGACGTTGAGGAGCGTATCGCCGGGGAAGAGTTCCTCCGGCGGCGCGGCGACGATACGCTCCGCCAACCGCCGGACCACGGTCTCGTATCCTTCCAGCCATTGCTCGTCGGCCCCCACCAGGGAGATCGCCACGGAGGGGATCCCCAGCATCGTCCCTTCCATCGCGGCCGATACGGTGCCGGAATACGAAACGTCCTCCCCCATGTTCCCGCCGTGGTTGATGCCGCTGAAGACGTAGTCCGGCCTGCGTTCGAGGATCGCCTCGACCGCCAGCATCACGCAATCGGTGGGCGTGCCGTCGGCGTGATACCAGTTCTCCGCAGTCTGACGCGTGCGCAAGGGACGGTGAAGAGTCAGTGAATGGCTGGTCGCCGACTGCTCCCGGTCGGGAGCTACGACGACGATGTCCCCCAGGCCCTCGAGCGCACCGGCCAATGACTTGAGGCCGGGCGCGAGGTATCCATCGTCGTTGGTGACGAGGAAGAGCACGCGCGAGAACCTAGAAGCGCGGGACGACCAGGCAAGGATCGTTAGACTTGGGGCGATGCGACGGATACTCGCAGCGCTCGCCTTCCTTGTGAACGCGGCGCCCATCGAGGCGCAGGTGGTCAGCCGTCCCTGGGCAGATTGGCGGACGGTCGAGACACCACACTTCCGCGTTCATTACCCCACCGAGCTCGAGACCTGGGCCGCACCGACGATCGGACGACTCGAGTCCGTGCACGAAGCGGTCACGGCGTTCGTCGGCTACACGCCTACGGGACGAATCACGATCCTGATCGACGACCCGTTGAACATCCCGTATGGGTCGGCCTGGCCGGGAGACGTCATTGTGCTCTGGCCGACTCCTCCCGATCCCGCCTGGGGGATCGAGCGCCATCGCAGCTGGGGAGAGATCGTCACCATCCACGAGCTCGCCCACGTAGCGCATCTCTCGCGCCCTTCGCGGAACCCGCGCGAGCGGTTCCTCTGGAAGCTTTTCCCCGTCCCGATGCAGCCGATTCTGCGTAAGGCCCCGCGTTGGGCGCTCGAAGGCTACGCGACGCTGATCGAAGGCCGACTCACGGGTCAGGGTCGACCCCACGGTGCCTGGCGGCCGGCCGTGCTGCGGCAGTGGGCGCTCGAGGGCCGGCTCCCGGCCTATGAGCGGCTGAGCGAGACCGAGGGATTCCTCCAGTCCAGGATGGCCTACCTGGTTGGGTCGGCGTACCTCGAGTGGCTGGTCGAGCGGAGCGGTGAGGAGAGCCTGCCGCACCTCTGGCGGCGGTTGAGCGCGCGCCAGGATCGCGACTTCGACGAGGCGTTCGCAGGCGTCTTCGGCGGCCCGCCGGACGATCTGTACGGGCGGTTCAAGGTCGAGATGACCGCCAAAGCGCTGGCAGCCGAGGAATCGCTCGAGGCGGTGGGATTGGTCGAGGGAGGGCTGGTCCAGCGCCTGGAGGGCTGGACGAGCGACCCCGCCGTCTCGCCCGACGGGACACACCTCGTCGTGTTCCGCCAGCCGGACCAGGACGAGCCGGGCGAGATCGTGGTCTGGACGACTGCCTCTGACACGCTGACGACAGAGGAGCGGGAGGACCGCGAGCGAGCCCGCGCGAAGGACCCTGAGGACGTACCCGACGTACCGTGGCGCCCGGATCCCAAGCGCCCCGTGGCGCGACTCGGACCCGTCGGGGGCCAGCCGTACCTGGCGCCCCGGTGGCTGCCGGACGGCGAGGGGATCCTGGTCGTGCGCTACGGAGGCCAAGGCAACGGGACCCTCCGGCCAGATCTCTTCGAGTGGCGATGGCACGATGAGAGGCTCCGCCGCGTGACGCGTGGCGCGGCGATCCGACACGCCGACCCCGAATCAGGCGGGCGGACCGCGGTGGGAATCCGCTGTCTCCGGGGCGCCTGCGACCTCGTGCGAGTCGATCTCGCGACCGGTGCGGTGACGCTCCTTGCTGCCGGCGAGCCGGACGGGACGACCTACGCCAACGCGCGCGCGCTTCCGGACGGCGGGATCGTAGCCTCGTTGCGTATCGACGATCGCTGGCGGGTTGGCCTCTTCAGCGCCGACGGCGATTTCGTGCGGACGATCGATCCCGACGACGGCGCCGTGCGTTTCGGAGCGGCACCTCTACCCGGCGGAGAAGCCGTCGTCGCGGTCTCCGACCGGAGCGGAATCCTCGACCTCGAGCGGATCGAGCTGGACGGCGGTGGCACACGACCTCTTACCCGAACGACGGGCGCCTCGCTAGCGCCTGTGCCCGACCCCGCGGGCGACGGAATCTTCTTCCTCTCGCTCACGACTCACGGCTACGATCTCCGCCGAATCCACTCCGACAGCGCCGATCCGGGACCGCTCCTGGGGCTTCACCCGGATCTGGCGCCGGTCGCCCCGATCCCGACCGTCCGCGCCCCGGAGTTCTCCCCCGCGCCGGTGGCTTCCGAACGCTACGGTCTCGGTCCGCGCCGTCACCTCGCGTTGCCTCTCGGCCACTGGGCGCCGGAGGGGTGGAGTGCAGGCGCGATCGTGCACGGGAGCGATCCGGTCGGGCGGCTGGGTTGGAGCATGAGCGCGATGGCGGGTGAGGAGAGCGCGTGGCGCGGCGCCTCGGCAGAAGCCGTCTGGCGCGGCTTTCGCCCGGAGCTTCACGCGGCCGCCTTCGCGGCCCGGCATATGCCGTCGGAGCAATCGTCCGACGGCTCGACGCGCCCGGTCGGGCTGGAACTGGAGCTCATGGGCGCCGCGCTCGGGATCGACCTCCGCCACGACTTCGTGTCGTACGGATGGGCTCTCCGCGCGGGCGGCTCGGCTGCGCGACTCGAGCGTCCGGAGATCGATGCCGCTTCGCGGATCCTCGGCTACGCCGAGCTGGAGCCGGCTTTGCTCCACACGCGCGGGAAGTGGCGGATCAGCGGAAGGATGCGGTTCCACGTCGCCGCGGGGTCGACCGCGGACGATGGCTGGGCACGATGGCTCGCGACCGCGCGCCTTGCGGCCAGGCGAGGCGGATCCGAGCTGGGCGTGGAGCTCATCCGAGGCCGGACCGACGCCGGTTCGGGCGGGTTCGAGCGCTTCGCCTTCGGCGGCGTGCGCACCCCGCTGGTCCCGCCCGAGGTCCTGTCCCAGCGCCTGGAGGAGCCTGCGGTACCCGTGGGTTACGCGGTGGGCACGTGGGCGGAGGCGATCCGGTTGGAGCTGGTGTCCGGCGACATCACCAACTACTACCGCTGGCTTCGCGGGGACGGCTCCAAGTGGAAGCGCGTCGCGGGGATCGAGGTCGGCCTGGACGCGCCACCCATTCCCTTCCTCCGCCTTCCCGCGATGCATGCCGTCATCGGACTCGGCCGCTCCCTCGACGAGCCCTTCGAGGACGAGACCCGCTTCTACCTCGCGTTCCGATATCGCCCGTAAGACCGCCCGCCCACTAGTCGAAGTCGGTCGGAAGGGTTGGATCGCGCAGGTGTTCGAAGAAACGCGCGATCTGCCGCTCGGTCGTCCGGGCGCGCGAAAGGGGTGGAATGGCCTCGGCGCGAAAGAATCCGACCTCGGTCGTCTCGAGACCCGACGCCCGAAGCGAGCCGCCCAGAAACTCGCAGCGAAAGAAGAGCTTGTAGACGCGGAAGAGGTATGGCGGCTCGTGACCCTGGGCCGTGCGGTCTAGGACCGCGAGCAGTTTGGTGGCGCGGACGACGAGCCCCGCTTCCTCTTCGACCTCGCGCTCGACGCTCTCCCTGGGTGTCCCCCAGGGATCGGCCCAGCCACCGGGAAGCGTCCAGCCTCCATCCCTCCGCTCGCGGACGAGCAGGATCTCTCGGTCTCGGAAGACGACACCTCGCACGTCGATCTTGGGTGTGGCGTACCCTTGTTCGGCCGAAAGGGCCTCGAGCACGCGTCGCACGTCGAGCTCTCCCAGCGCGGCTGTCATCTCCGCCGCGATCTGGCGAATCGCCTCGTACCTCTCGCGATCGTAGGGATCGGTCGTGAAGGCGAGACCGCTCTGGGCGAGCGCCGCGAGCCTCCTCGCCCACTCCAGCGCCCGCGGCTCGTCAGCCTCAACCGAGTCGGTCACTGACCGGCTTCCGGCCGAAGCGGCTCCAGCAGGACGTCGAAGGTTCCGCCGCACACGGCGGGACTCCACGAGAAGAGATCCTCGGTGAGGTCGACGCGCACGATGCGGGGGCGCCCGTCGGCAAGGGCGGCCTCCGCCTCGGCTAGAACCTGCGCCTCGCCGCATCCACCTCCCACCGTGCCGATCGGGCCGGTGCGCGGATCGATCACCATCCGGCTCCCAACACCGCGCGGTGTGGATCCCTTCGCCCGCACGATCGTCGCCAGGACGACCGGCCGACCAGCGATGGCTGCTTCTTCGATGGCAGCGAGCACCGAGCGCGACTCGTTCACGAGGAGCCCTGTGGCGAGGATGTCCCCGCTCGCGTCCCAGTGCCGTCCGATACTCCCGCCGCCTGCCCGAGTGACTTGACGTAGCGGACGACCTGGGTGACGTCACGAAGAGGGCGGCCGGTGCCGCCGCGCGAGGCGAGGACGATCTCGGCCGCTACCGCCACCGCGATCTCGGCGGGCGTTTCGGCTTCGACATCGAGCCCGATCGGTGCGTGCACGCGTTCGAGCCATTCGGCGTCGAATCCCTCACGCGCGAGCTGCTCGAAGGCCGCACGCACCCGCCGGCGGCTCCCGATCATGCCGACGTACGTCGGCTCGACGTCGAGCGCTGCCAGCGCGCGCAGACAATCGTAATCGTAGCGATGGCCGCGGGTGACCAGGACCACGTGGCTGTGCGACCCAATCAGCACGTCGGCGAACGGGTCGGCGAAGTCAGCGACGATCACGCGGTTTGCGTCGGGGAACCGCTCACGCCGAGCGAATTCCGGGCGGTCGTCGAGCACGGTGACGTAAAAGCCGAGGAGCTTCCCGATCGACGCGAGCGGTTGCGCCACGTGGCCTGCGCCGACGATGACGAGCTCGCCGGGAGGCTCGACCCGCTCGACGTACAGTTCGATCCCTCCCGTGATCGGGCCGCAGCGAGGCGCGCGAGTGTCGGGAGCCTCGCGTGTTGCGCGAAGCAGTCGCTCCGCCTCCGCGGTCAGCGTCGGTTCACCGAGATCGCCGTGGAGCCGTTCCCCGTCCCACGCGACCCTCCGACCGAGAAGCGCCGGGTCGGGAGCGGCCACGACAACGCCGAGCGCCACGGACGGTCCTCTCTCGAGCGCACGGAGGGCGAGTCGAGCCGATTCGCGCAGTCCGAAACGCGGTTTATGCGGAGTCGTCATGGGCCGGACACGCGTGCGTACTCTTCTGGCGTGTTCACGTCGGCCGTGACGCCGGCATCATCCAGCGGTACGTCGAGGACCTGGGCGTGATGACGATGGACGACTTCGCGCGCACCGTGCTCGAGATCGGGCGCGTCGAGCTCGGCCCAGACCGGCCGTGCGAAGAGGACCGGGTGACCGGGGCGCCCTGCGTGGGTCGGCCGAACGATCGGCGCCCGACGTGCGAGCCACGCCGCGCGCAGCGCACGCGCGACGGTGGCTCCGGCCAGCGGGAAGTCGACCGGAAGCACGATCGCAGCCTCGGCCTCTCCCCCGATTTCGTGGAGCCCCGCGCGCAACGAGTCGATCTGCTCTGCGTCGGCATCGGGGTTCTCGATCGCGCGCCCCCCCGCGGCCTCAGCGATCTCGGTCATCCGCGTGTCGGCGCCGGGCGGAATCACCGCCACGACGGGGTCGCACCCCGCCTCGCGCAGCGTGCGCACGGCGCGGCCGAGGAACGTCTCGCCATCGATTTCGAGTAGCGCCTTGGGCTGTCCCATACGCGATGATCGACCTGCGGCGAGCACGATGCCGGCTACGAGGCCCACGGTCGCGCTTCCACCGCCGCGGTCAGGCCGGCGCGCGGAGGTCCTCCAGGGCGCGCCGGACAAAGGGACGAATCATCTCCTTGCGCCACGAGATTGTGAAGTCGGTGTTGTCGAGCGGGCGGCCGGCCTTCCACGCAGCTTCGGCCGCCGCGTCGATCGCCTCGTGCTCCAGCCGAGTGCCGACAATCGCCTCGTGCGCAACCGCCACGACCTCGGGGCACGAGCCGACCCCTCCGAGGACAACGCGGGCGTCTTCCACCGTGCCGTCATCGGCGAGCTTCACCCACGCGCCGACTCCCAGGACCGGGAAATCGAAGGCGCCGCGCCGACGCAGCTTGCGATACGAAGCCCGCCAGCCGTTCGGCGCGGGCAGATGGATCCGAGTCACGAGCTCGTCGCGCTTCTTCGTCAGATACTGGATCCCGTCGTCGCGGTAGAGCGCCATGACCGGGACGGTCCTCTCCCCTTCTGTCCCGACCAGCTCGACCGTCGCGCCCATCGCGACCAGCAGCGGTACCGAGTCGGCGGACTGGACCGCCCAGCATCGAGGCGAAGCCGGTGCGACCCAGCAGATCGTCCCGTCCCGCTTCATGCAGAAGTCGACCGACTTCCGCCACTCGTAGTTCTGATCGTAGTAGTTGCACCGGGTGTCGAGGAGGAGGTTCCCGCCGATCGTCCCCATGTTCTGGAGGATCGGGGTCGAGATGAGGCGCATCGTAGCAGCGAGCGCTGGATAGCTCTGCTCTACACCCCCATCGTCGGCGATCTCGGTCAGCGTGGTGGCCGCCCCGATCGAGAGGCCGCCGTCGGGGCGCCGCTCGATCCCCCGGATCTCGTCGATCGCGTGAAGCGCGACCAGGACCGGCGGCGTCTGGTGGCGCCGCTTCATGTTGGGATAGAGGTCGGTGCCGCCCGCCACGTACATGGCCTCGGGCGGAGCGTCGGTCTTGATCGCCACCGCATCGCCGACCGTGCGCGGCGTGCGATACGCAAAGCGCGGGAGCCGCATCATGGCGCGGGCCTCCCCGCGGGCGCCCCGCTGCGGACGTCGGCGCCGGACCCCTCGGCGGAAACCCCGACCGCGGCGCCACGCACTCCGCCGGCGCCGATATGGCGCGGATCGTCGAGCGCGCGCCCGTCACCACCCTCCCACGGCGGCGGCACGCGAACGGGGTCGGGCCAGGCGAACTCGGGAATCCCGCGCGGGCCCTCTCGGGGCTCCTCCCCTTTCGCCTTGCGCTTGAGCGCCGCCAGGATCTTCTGCGGCGTGACGGGAACTTCGTCGACCCGAGCCCCTACCGCGTCGTAGACGGCGTTCACGATGGCCGGCGGAATCGGAAGGAGCGGCCCCTGCCCAACCTCCTTGGCTCCGAACGGCCCCGCTGGATCGGGATCCTCGATCAGGAACGTGTGGACCCGGCACATCTCGTGGGTCGTCGGGCTCTTGTATTCGAGGAGCGACGGATGGCGATGGACGACGTTGCGGTTGCCGCGATACGTCATCTCCTCCATCAGCGCCTCGCCGAGCCCCATGTAGACCGATCCCTCGACCTGGCCGATCGCGATGACGGGGTTGATCGCCTTGCCGATGTCGTGCGCGATCCAGACCTCGCGGACTCGCGTCTCGCCCGTGTCGCGATCGACGTCGACCTCGGCCACCGCCGCGGAATACGAGTAGGCCGGCGAGGGGCCCACGCCGGCTCCCTTGTATCGACCCGGTGATGGGGGCGGCGTGTAGGAGCCCACCGTCCCGATCGTGCCGAAACGCGTCTCGGCGAGGACGACGGCGTCGGCGAACGCGATCGACCGGTCGGGCTCTTCCACGTCGAACACGCGCCCGTCGCCGAGGCCGATCCGGACGCCGGGCACCTTCCATTCCTCGCCGACCGCCTTGATCAGGAGCTCCCGCGCACGCTCCGCCGCCTGGAGCGCGGCGTTTCCGGTCATCAAGGTCACCCGGCTCGAGTAGCTCCCCAGATCGACCGGCGTCAGCGAGGTGTCGGCGGTCACGATCTCGATCTCGAAGGGGTCGATCCCAAGGACCTCGGCGACGACGTAGGCGAGCACCGAGTCCGACCCCTGGCCGATGTCGGTCGAGCCGCAGAAGACCGTGACGCCGCCGCCGCGATCGAGCTTGAGCTGAACGCCCGACTGCGGCATGGAGTTCCAGTAGATCGGTAGCCCCGCGCCCGTGATATAGCAGCCGCAGGCGAGCCCCACACCTCGCCCGGCGGGGAGTTGCCGGAACTTCTCCTTCCATCCGCTCGCCTCGACCACCTTCTCGATGCAAGCCCGTAACCCCATCGAGCCGATTCTCAGGTAATTGGCTGTAACCGTACTTGGGGGAACGAGATGGCGAAGACGCATCTCGGCCGGGTCGAGACCCAGCCGCTCGGCCGCCTTGTCGAGGTGGACCTCGAGCGCGAAGCGGGGTTGAGGCGTTCCGTGACCGCGCTTGGGGCCGCAAGGGGCCTTGTTGGTGAAGGCGCGGAGCCCCTCGAAGCGATAGGCCGGGACGTCGTACGTCGTGGTCTGGAGCGCCCCCGTGTAGTAGGTCGAGGCCACGCCGTAGCTCCCGTACGCGCCCCCGTCGAGGAACGAGCGGAAGTGCATGGCGGTGATCGCGCCGTCTTTCCGGAACCCCGTCTTGACCCACATCAGGACCGGATGGCGTCCCCGATGGCAGTAGAACACCTCCTCGCGGTTGAGACAGATCTTGACCGGCCGTCCCGTGCGGCGCGCCAGCTCGGCGACGATGATCTCGTGGTTGAAGGGATCGCTCTTGCCACCGAAGCCGCCGCCGTTGGGGGTCGCGATCACGCGGATTCGCGCGGCCGGCATCTCGAGCACCTTGGCGAGCGCGCGGTGGACGTAGTGAGGCGTCTGAGACGCGGTCCAGAGGGTCAGCCGGTCATCCGGCGTCCACGAGGCGAGCGCGGCGTGCTGCTCCATCGGGAGGTGGGTGTTTCCCTCGTAGAACAGGACGTCCTCGAGGACGAGATCCGCCTCCGCCAAGCCCGCCTCGACGTCGCCGAACTCGAGCGCGACCGCCTTGTGGACGTTGTGACCGTCGCCGTAGAGGTGGATCTGCGGGTCTTCGGCATCGAGCGCATCCTCGATCGAGGCCACCGCTTCGAGCGGCTCGTACTCGACTTCGATCCGATCGAGCGCGTCGGTCGCCGTCTCTTCGTCGATCGCGGCCACCGCCGCCACCGGATCGCCCACGAATCGCACCTTGTCGAGGCACAGCGCGTGCTCGTCCTGGCTGACGGGAAGGATGCCGTAAGGGATCGGGAGGTCCCGGCCCGTGAGGACGGCGACGACCCCCGGGTGCTCCAACGCGCGCGACGTGTCGACCGAGACGATGTTCGCGTGCGGAACGGTGGCCCGCAGCATCTTGCAGTGGAGCATCCGCGGCAGGAAGAGGTCGTCGGCGAACTTCGTGCGACCGGTGACTTTCGCCACCGCGTCGACCTTGGGAAGCGACTTACCGACGACGCGCATGCCGCGACCGCCGGCCTGCTCGACGGGGTCCGGCTTATGCCTCGCCATAGAGCGTCTCCCGGGCGGGCTCGGCATCTTCGCCGCGTATGCGCGCGGCAGCGAGCTCGACCGCTTCGTAGATCTTGAGATAGCCGGTGCAGCGGCAGAGGTTTCCGCCCAGCGCCTCGACGATCGTCTCCCGCGAAGGTGCGGGATCCCGGTCGACCAGAGCCTTCGCGGCGAGCAGGAATCCCGGGGTGCAATAGCCGCACTGAGCGGCGCCGAGCTCCACGAATGCGCGCTGGATGGGGTGGAGCTCGGGACCCTCGGCCAGCCCTTCGACCGTCGTGATCTCACGTCCGGCCACTTGGGGCAGCACGGTCAGGCAGGACAGGATCGGCACGCCATCCACCAGCACGGTACAGGTCCCACACTCGCCGAGCTCACAGCCGTGCTTGGTGCCGGTCAGGCCGAGGTCCTCGCGAAGCACCTCCAGCAGCGTCTTATGGACGGGGACCGAGACGGCGCAGGGATCGCCATTTACGAGGAGCCGGAAGAGGATGGGCTCGCCGGCGGGAAGCATCGTGGTTTCAGGCAGTGTGGTTGCTCTCATAGCAAGTCCAATGTAACCGGACGGCGGCCTTGCGGCGCCCCACGCGGCACCGGCATGTTGACCATGCGTGGACACCTTCGGCTACGTTTTCATCCTCGTCTCGATCGTCGTCGGCCTGGCGTTGGCCCACCTGCTGCACGGGGTTGGTCGACTCATCCAGCACCCCGGCAGGTTCCGCACAGATTGGGGTCCATCTCCTGTGGGTCGCTTTCATCTTCCTGTACATCCTGGCGTTCTGGTGGTTCGAGTATGGCTTCCGGGGGACAGGCGAAGGGACGTTCGGACTCTACCTGTTCGCGGTCGGATACGCGATCCTGCTCTACCTCATGAGCGTCGTGCTGCTGCCCGACGACCTCGAGCAGCTTCCGGGCTTTCGGGAGTATTTCCTTGCTCGACGCCGCTGGTTCTTCGGCTTGCTGGCGGCAACTCAGATCGTCGATGCCTTCGACACGCTCGCCAAAGGCCCTACCTATGCGGCGAGCCTTGGAGTCGAGTAATGGGGCCAGGTAGTCGGCTACTTCGTCCTTGCCCTTGTGGCGGTGGCCTGGAGCTCGCGCTGGTTTCACGCCGCCTTCGCGGTCGTGAGCCTCAGCTACACGATCTGGTTCCTCTTCCGCGTCACGAGGCCTTACTGAAGCGGGCGCCGGACCTCTCAGCGAGGTTGCGGCAGCCAGCTTCCGAGACCAGACTCTTCGGATGGACGATCGCGAGCCGATCCACAAGCGCCTGATCGTCGTCGGCGACCGGGTGCTGATCGCGCCCGATCAGGGCGACGACCGCACCGAAGTAGGGCTCTACCTGCCCCGCTGGGCGGTCGAGAAGGAATCGGTTCAAGCGGGACGAGTGGTCGCTGTAGGACCGGGAATACCGCTGCCGGCGCCCGAGTCGATGGAGGACGAGCCCTGGAAGGAGTCGACCCTGACGGCGCGTCATGTTCCGATGCAGGCCCAGGTCGGCGATTATGCGATCTTTTTGAGGAAAGCCTCGGTCGAGATCAAGTTCGAAGGCGAGACATATCTGATCGTGCCGCAGGGCGCGATTCTGCTTCTCGACCGCAACCCTCAGGAGAGAATCGACGTCGAGGACCTCGTATCCGACGAGGAGCCTCCCGCGACCTGATCGACCCTTGTTCGACGTCACCGGGTGTCACTCGGTGCTCGTCCGGGCCCCCATCTCACGGTCGAGGATGAACAGCGCCGCTGTCTCGTCGCCGACCATCTTGAGGCGCTCGACGATGACGAGTGCACTCTTCTCCTCCTCGATCTGCTCGTTGATGAACCACTGGAGCAGCGATTGGGTCTGGTAGTCTTTCTCGGTGAGCGACAGCTCGTAGAGGTCGTTGATCTTTTCGGTGACCTCACGCTCGTGGTCGAACGCCTGCTGCGCGACGTCGACTGGTGACGTGAAGCTGGCCGGCGGCCCCGGCAGCGGCTTCAGCGTGACCTTGCCGCCGCGATCATAGACGTAATCGAAGATCTTCAAGCCGTGGTTCGTTTCCTCCTGTCGCTGGAGATCGAACCAGTGAGCGAAGCCGTCCAGGTTCAGATCCTTGAAGTATCCCGCCATTGCCAGGTATAGATAGGCGGCGAAGAGCTCGTCCTTGATCTGCTCGTTGAGCGCCGACTGGACCTTCTCGCTCAGCAGCCTCGACATCGATCCTCCTTGGTTGGGTGATCCATCCTAGGATACACCGCGCGCCAGCTCCTCGTCGACCATGAGCACGATCTTCCCGACGTGCTCGCGTCGCTCCATGCGGCGATGGGCTTCGGCGACCTCCGCCAGGGGAACCGTCCGATCGATGACCGGGCGGACCCGGCCGGACTCGAAGAGCGGCCACACCTCCTCGCGGACCGCGGCCGCAATGGCTCCCTTCTCAGCGACCGAGCGGGGCCTGAGGGTCGACCCGCTGATCGTAAGTCGTCTTGCGAGGACGGATCGCAAGTCGATCGCCCCTCGCGCTCCTTCCAGGAGGCCGATGACGACGAGCCGGCCGTCGACGGCGAGAAGGTCGAGGTTGGATTGGAGGCGCTGGCCTCCCAACACATCGAGGATTACGTCGACCCCGCGCCCGTGCGTCGCCTCTTCGACGGCTGGTTTCAGCTCTTCTACGTCCGGATCGATGGCCCGCGTGGCGCCCAGTCCCTCGCAGTCCGATCGCTTGTCGCTGCGAGCGGTCGCTAGGACTCGCGCCCCTCGCGCCGCCGCCAGCTGGATCGCCGTCGTCCCGATTCCGCCCGAGCCCCCATGGATCAGCGCCCACTCCCCCGCCGCGAGCCGTCCTCGCTCGAAGAGGTTGGTCCAGACCGTGAAGGTCGTCTCGGGGATGGCTGCCGCGGAGACGAAATCGAGCCCGCGGGGGACGGGAAGAGTCTGAGGGGCGGGAGCCACGCACATCTCAGCGTAGCCACCGCCGGAGACGAGCGCGCAGACCCCATCCCCCCGAGCGAACGCGTCTACACCCGCGCCCACTACCTCGACGCGTCCGGCGATTTCGAGTCCCGGAAGATCGGACGCGCCGGCCGGAGGAGGATACTTCCCTTCGCGCTGTAGGATGTCGGGACGGTTGACGCCAGCCGCCGCGACGCGCACGAGAATCTCGCCTTCGGCGGGCTCGGGAACCGGCCGCTCGACGAGTCGAAGGACGTCCGGGCCTCCCGGCGCCGAGATCTCGATCGCCCGCATCCGCGCGGGCCGATGTGCCGTCACCGCGACGGTGTGTCCTCGGTCACGTGCCCGTGGCCCTGCGCACGCGCGGGGCGCTCGGGCCCGACGGCGTCAGCTGGAGCGCCAGCATGATCGTCTCGTCGGTCGTCATCCGTCGTCCCGCGGACCATTCCCGAGCGAAGTCGTCGTGGCCGAGCTGCTCGCGGGCCGAGGCCATCGCTTGCTCGTAGACCTGGCTCTCTTCCGGTACCAAAACCACACTCATCGATTCGATGAGCGCGTCGATCCCGCCCCCCAGCCGCGCCGAACGGTCGGGCCTTCCCTGCGCGACCGCCAGCGCAGCAAACCCGATGAGGTTGCTCGCGATCCGCCGACCGTAGCCCGTTTGCCGGTAGAGCTGGAGCGCTTCGGCGTAGAACTCCCTCGCCCGATCCACCACGCCACGACGGCGCGCGATCTCGGCCAACTTCGACAGCGCCTGCCCCGCCCCCATGGTCTGCTTGAGGGTTCGATACCGCTCCAGCGCGCGCTCGTAGAGCGCTTCGGCCTGCACGTCGTCTCCTTCGCCATGGGCGAGGTCGCCCAGACTCAAGAGGACGTGGGCCGCCCGCTGACGATCGCCGACCTCCTGCGCCAGCCACAGCGCCTGCTCCAGCATCGGCCGGCCGTCCTCGAACCTCCCCGCCTCGGCGGCTAACTCTCCCAGCCCCTCCAGCGCGAGCGCCATTCCTCGGCGGTCGTCCATCTCGCGCCTCAGTGCGAGCGCTTCCTCGAAGAGGACGCCTGCGCGTTCGCGGTCGCCGCGCTCACGATACGCCCAGCCCAGGTTCTGGAGGAGAACCGCGACGCCGTGGCGGTCGTCGAGCCCGCGCTGGATCTCGAGGCTCTCCTCCAACCGCGCGATGGCCGTAGAGTGGTCTCCTTGACCGCTCGAGAGCATCGCCAATCCGAATAGAGCGCGCGCCCGCAGTGCCGGCGAGAGGTCTCGGGCTCCCGATACCGCCTTCTCGAGCCAGCGTCGGCCTTCTTCGAACGCACCTCTCGTCCACCAGTACCACCAGAGCGCGGTCGCCAGGCGCAGGGCGGTTTCGATCTCCCCCGCTGCGAGCGCCCACCCGATCGCCGCCCGAAGATTCTCGTGCTCACGATCGAGGCGCTCCATCCACGAAGCCTCTTCGAGGGTGCAGTAGAACCCCTCGCCCGGCTCGACCCATGAAAGCCAGTGCTCCGCCTGCCAGCGGCAGCACGCCTCTCTCTCCTGCTGAACATCGAGCTCAGCGAGACCGAAATCGCGAATCGTTTCGAGCATCTCGACCCGCGTCCTTCCGTCGACATCGTCACCCCGCCGGAAGAGGCTCTTGTCGACGAGGGAGGCGACGAGGTCGACCGCCTCGTCGCCGTCTCCCCCCGCCGCCTCCCACATCCTCGCGAGGACGTCGAGTCGCGCTCCGCCGACGAAGAGCGCGGCGCGACGGAACAGCGCCTGCTCGTCGGGGGACAGGAGCTCGTAGCTCCAGCGAATTGTCGCCTCCATCGCGCGATGGCGTTCCGGCATGTCGCGCGGACCCTGCTTGAGCAGCGACAATGGGGCATCGAGTCGCGCGACCAGGGCGTCCGGCGAGAACACCCGAGTACGAGCGGCGGCCAGCTCGATCGCGAGAGGCAGTCCATCAAGGCGGCGGCAGATCTCAGCCACCCAGGGGGCATTGCGATCCGTGAGATGGAACTCGGCATCGACGGCACGTGCGCGGTCGACGAACAACGCGACCGCGTCGACACCGTGGATCCCATCCGCTGTGAGGGGGGTGTTCGGTCCTGGCACGGATAAGGACGGAACCTCCAGCACGTGCTCGGCGCGCACACGGAGCGGGATTCTGCTCGTCGTCAGGATCTTGACACCTGGCGCTGCTTGAAGCAGCTCGACGATGGCATCGGTGGCCTCCAAGAGGTGCTCGAGATTGTCGAGGACGAGGAGCGCGTTGCGGCGAGACAGGTGACGCTTGACCGTCTCCATCGATCCCCGGCCCTTGGGAGCTCCGATCGTCCGCGCGATCGCCGCCATGACGAGTCCCGGCGTGCGCGTCCCGGCAAGTGGCACGAAGTGGACTGGATCGACGCCATCCCTGGCCCATCGCATTGCGACCTCGAGCGCCAGCCGAGTCTTTCCACAACCGCCTGGTCCCGTGAGCGTGAGGAGTTGAGTGTCGGGACGTTGGAGAAGGCCCAGGGCGGAGCGGATCTCTCGCTCGCGCCCGACCAGCACGGTGGGTGGAGTCGGCAGGGGTGTCCACACCGTCGACGGAAGCGGCAGCTCGAGATCCGATGACTCGCGCTCGCAAACCGCGCGCAGGACGGCTTGAGTCTCGGGCGAGGGGTCCACGCCGTACTCTTCGAGCGTGTGTCGTAACTCTTCATAGACCTGGATCGCGCTCGCCCGGTCGCCGCGCGTGCCCAGGAGAGCCATGAGGCGCCGCGCCGCGCGCTCGTCCTCGGGGTCGATCAGAACCGCCCGCCGGAGAAGTCCCGCGGCGGCTTGAGGTCTCCCCGCTGCCTCCTCGCGATCTGCGAGGGTCCTCAGTGCGACGAGCGCATCGCTGCGGAGGCGCCCCCGCTCCCGCTCCAGCCACCACTCGAAATCAGGAGCCGACTCGGTGGCGTGGAAGCCGGCCAGGAAGTCACCGCGATAGAGCTCGACCGCCCGCTGGAGGTCGCGGGCCGCGATGGCCTCGTCGAAGGCCACGGCGTCGCACCACAATCCCTCCTTCACGAGTCCTACCTCGCTCTTGCCGCGACCTCCCACGACCCGTGGTCCGAGCGTGCTCCGGAGAAAGAAAAGGGCCTGACGCAACGAATTACGAGCCCGGGAGGAATCCAGCTCGGGCCAGAAGAGGCTCATCAGGGTGTCGCGGGAGTGAAGGCCGCGAGGTCGGGCGACGGCCAGGTAGACGAGCAGGGCGAGACGCTTGGATTGCACCAGGGCGGGAGTCAAATCGCGTTCCTCGCCCGTGACCCGGAGGTCGATCGCCCCCAGCGTGCGCAGCTCGATCACGCTCTCGGCTCCCTCCAGATGCGCGCGCGGCGTGGCCCTTGCGTAACGCTCAAGTAACGCTCCCCGGATAGCGTAAACCTAGCCCACGGGGGGCGGCGACACAACGGTTGATGTGCTACTTAAACTGAAACGACTAAAGGAGTTGGCATGCAAGCCTTGACCTTGCTATTCGCAGTCGCCGTTCTCGCTCTTTCAGCGTGCCAGGCCTCGTCTCCCGTCGGGCTCACCGAAGACGAGCGAGGCCTTCAGACGGCCAGCAAGTGCGATCCCGACGCATCGCCTTGTAAGCGTTGAATCGGTATTTTCGCTCGATTGATTCCAGCTCAGCGGGTTCCAGCTGGGCTGATTCCAGGCCGCGGGATGGTGGCCCATCCGCCCATCCCGCACACGGAGGAAAACCAGCTATCCGATTGAGCCGCAAGGAGGTGAGGCCGGGGCATGCGCGTACCCAGGGGACTCCGGGCCCGGCGGATCCTCCTTGCGCTCTTTTGAGCGACGCTCCCACCACGTCGTTCCGAAGAGTCCGCACCTAGCACCACGCGCCCCCAGCACCCTCTCACCACCGCTGTCGAAAGGCCGACAGCCGATCCTTCCTGTCACGTTCTGATCCAATCCGCCCCGCTCTTTCTCGTCACGATCTGATCGTATCCTCCTGTAACGATCTGATCCAATCCGGTCGCCATGCTCCTCCCTTCGAGCTCAGAGACGCGCGTCGAAGAAATCCACGATTTGGCTCACGATCACGTCGAAGGAAGGGTGGATCGGTCCTCCCACCTGGATCAGCTCGTGCCCCGCGTTCTCCACGAGAACAAACTCGGCCGCTACGCTGGCCTCGGTCAGACGGGTGAATAGCACTTCACTTTGGTTCGTGAGGACGAGCACGTCCTCGAGGCCGTGGATCAGCAGGAAAGGGGCGTCGTCGGGTGTGACGTGAGTGACGGGGCTGGCGGCGGAGAGCACTTGGTTGCCGGATCCAGGCCGGTGGCCGAAAGCGCTTTCGATCGCGAAAGCCGTTGGGAGCGGCGTGTCCGACGCCGTCAGATCGTGGATTCCGTAGAGAGCGACGACGGCCTGGACGCGCGTCGACGTGCCCGGCCCCGAGAAGTCGTCGGTGACGCCGAGGAGTGCCGCCAGGTGGCCCCCCGCGCTGTTCCCCCAGACGCCGATTCGCTGAGGGTCGATCCCGAACTCAGCGGCGTTCTCACGCAGGTGACGAACCGCGCAGGTGACGTCCTCGATCGATGCCGGCCAGCGGCTGATGGGGGCGAGACGGTAGTTGGTGGAAGCGACGGCGTAGCCGCTCTCGATCAGAGCCGCACCGATCGACGTGAACATCGGCCCGGTGGTCTTGTCCCCTTGATGCCACGCGCCGCCATGAACGTGGAGCACCAGCGGAAGGTTTCCCCGGGATCGCGCGGGATAATAGAGGTCGAGCCGCTGGGCCGGGTGAGCGCCGCCACAGAAGGCGATATCGAGCTCGACAGCCGTCGCGCCGAGCGGGAGGTCGGAGTCCGGGCCCGAGGGAGAAGACGCGCAAGCGGTCAGGGCTAGAAGCGCGACCCCGGACACCAGGTCGCGGCGCAACCGGATGCGACGCGGCGCGGTCACATCGCCAACCTACCGTGGCTGCAAAGTCGCGAGCAACGCGCGCTTGATTGACGCACCTTCGACCCCCGGCTAGGCTTCCGCCGGGTGGAGCGGGTCGAAGGCCTCGCCAAGCTGACTGGCGCCGAACGGTACGTCGACGACCTTCCCTTCGACGGTCTGTGGGGGATGACGGTGCGAAGCCCGGTCCCTCGCGGACGGATACGGTCGATCCGATTTCGTCCCGAGATCGACTGGTCGAGCGTCGTCGTAGTGGACGCGCGCGACATCCCCGGTCCCAACCAGGTTCTTCTCATCGACACCGATCAGCCGGTTCTGGCGGACGGCGTGGTGCGCCACCTACACGAGCCCGTTCTCTTGGTCGCTCACCCATCACGCGAGACGGTGCGATGCGCAGCGCGCGCGGTCGAGATCGAGGTCGATCCCGAAGCGCCGCTTCTCGATTTCACCATTCGGCCCACTCCCGGCCAGATCCAGTACGCGACCGACAACGTCTTCAAGCGGATCACGGTCGAGAAGGGAGACGCGGTACGCGCGCTGGCCGAGGCTGCCCACGTGGTCGAGGGAGTCTACCGGACCGGTCCCCAGGAGCACGTCTATATCGAGAACCAGGGCATGCTGGCATGGGAGGAGGAGGGAGTTCTCTTCGTCAAGGGAAGCCTCCAATGCCCCTACTACGTGCTCAAGGCGCTGTGTCACGCGTTGAGCCGAGATCCGGCGAACGTTCGCGTGCTCCAGGCGCCCACCGGGGGAGGATTCGGCGGCAAGGAGGAGTACCCATCGATCATCGCGCTGCATGCCGCGCTGCTCGCCCTGAAGTGTGGGCGGGCAGTCAAGATCGTCTATGACCGCGGCGAGGACATGGCGGCGACCACGAAGCGCCACCCATCGCTCGTCCACCACCGGAGTGGATTCGATTCCGATGGACGGCTAGTGGCTCAATCGATCGAGGTCGTGCTCGACGGCGGTGCATACGTCACGCTGTCGCCGGTTGTCCTCTCGCGTGGCGTGATCCACTCCGCGGGACCCTATGCGTGTGACAACGTCCGGATCGAGGGCCGCGTGGTGCTGACGAACTCACCGCCCTACGGTGCGTTCCGCGGCTTCGGCGCTCCCCAGACGCACTTCGCCAACGAGCGCCATATGGATCGTGCAGCGGAAGCTCTGAGAATCGATCCGATCGAGCTGCGGAGGCGGAACCTGATCCACGACGGTCAATCGACGGCAACCAGCCAGGTGATCGCCGATGGCACCGACCGCTTGGAGCTCCTCGATCGCGCGCTCGCGGAAGCGCGCTGGGACGAGCGCCGGATCGAGCACGAAGACTTCAACGCCTCTCATCCATACCTGAGGCGCGGCCTCGGTGTCGCGACATTCCATCACGGCGCCGGGTTCACCGGAAGCGGCGAAGTCGTCCTGGCGTCCCGGCTCGACGTCGCCGGTCTTCCCGACGGCCGCGTCGAGGTCCGAAGCGCGAACATCGAGATGGGCCAGGGAACGCTGACGATCTTCACCAAGATCGCCGCCGACCGACTCGGGCTTTCGCGCGATGACGTCGTTATCGCGGAGCCCGATACCGGGATCGTTCCCAACAGCGGGCCGACGGTCGCTTCCCGTACGGCGATGGTGGTCGGGAAGCTGATCGAGAACGCCTGCGACGCCTTGCGGCTCTCAGTCGGCGCCGACGACGCGAGCGGTGAAACACTCCGCAGAGCGATCGTAGCGTGGCGCGATGCCCACCCCGGCCAGGAGCCGGTGGGCCACGCCACCTACGAGCCCCCCGCGGGAATCCAGTGGGACGAGAAGAGATATCGCGGCGACGCTTACGCGGCGTACGGGTGGGCGAGCTACGTGGCCGAGGTAGAGGTCGACTTGCGCACCTGCGTGGCCCGTGTCACCGACTTCGTCGCGGTCCAGGAAGTTGGGACCGTGCTGCACGACACTCTCGCCAGGGGCCAGATCCAGGGTGGCGTGGTCCAGGGAATCGGGTGGGCCCTCCTCGAAGAGTGCGTCCTGGAGGAGGGGGCGATGCAGAATCATCAGCTCACCAACTACATCATCCCGACCAGCGACGACGTCCCTCCGATCCGCGTCGTTTTCGTCGAGAATCCGTGGCCGGGAGGTCCGCAGGGCGCCAAGGGCCTCGGCGAGCTCCCGCTCGACGGGGCGGCGCCGGCCATCGCCAACGCTGTGGCGCGCGCGACCGGCGCCGATGCGTGCGAGATCCCGCTCACCCCCGAGCGACTGATGGCGCTGCTCGATGCGTCGCGCACCCTTGTCGCCTGAACCGGCGGCATCGATCGGCGGCCGTGGCGCCCAGACGGCCGATGAAGCACTCGCAGTCCGCTTCGTGCTCAACGGCGAGGCGATCGAGGTACAGGTCGATCCGGCGGAGCGGCTTCTCGACCACCTTCGCTACCGGCTGGGGTTGCCGGGAACCAAGGAGGGATGTGGCGAGGGGGAGTGCGGCGCGTGCACGGTGTGGATGGACGGCGTGCCGGTGAACTCGTGCCTCGTCTTCGCGTGGCAAGCCGAGGGCACCGAAGTCCGCACCGTGGAGTCGGCCGTCGCCGCCGACGTGGCGGAGCTGCTGGCGACCGGCGCCACTCAGTGCGGCGCCTGCACGCCGGGAGTGGTGATGACGGCACTTTGGCTCGTCCGGCATCCTGAGCTCCTGCGGGAACGGACCGTCCGCGAACTGATGGCCGGGAATCTCTGCCGCTGCACGGGCTACGACGGAATTATCGAGGGCGTGGAGAAGGCCCTCGCGGCGCGGGGACTCGAGCTATGAAGACGCTCGTCCGCGGGACTCTCTTCGTCGGGGCTTTGCTGTCGACGGCATTCCCCTGTCCTGCACGAGCGCAAGAGACGCTCGAAGGTGAATGGAGCGGGATCTGGACGCGGGCTGGAGATACGCTGGCGGTCGATGTCACGTTCCACGAGGTCGATGGTGGCTGGAGCGGAACGTTCGATTCCGAGCGCCTGAGGGTCTTCGGGATCCCTTTCACCGAGGTCGCCTACGACCCGCCGCGGGTCGTGATTCGCCTCGTCGGGGACGCCACGACGATCGTTTTCGAGACAGAGCTCGCCGGCGACTCGCTGACGGGCGCTTTGCGCGAGGATTCCGCGACCGGGACGATCAGGCTCGTGAGGAGCACGACTCCTCCCCCCGCATACCGCGAGCAGGAAGTCGTCTTCGAAAGCGATCGCATCTCCTTGCATGGTTCGCTCATCCTTCCCGCCGGCTCTGGCCCTCATCCAGCGGTCGTGTTCCTGCACGGGTCCGGGGCCGAAGGTCGTTGGGCGTCGCGCTATCTCGCGGTGTTTCTGGCCCGGGCGGGCTACGCCGCGCTCATCTACGACAAGCGGGGGGTCGGCGACTCGGGCGGTGATTGGCGCAACGCCGGCTTCGAGGATCTCGCGCTGGACGCGCGTGCGGCGGTCCGGTACTTGACCCAACGGGCGGAGATCGACTCCAGAAGAATCGGTATCCACGGCCATAGCCAGGGCGGAACGATCGCCCCGCTAGTCGCAGAGCCTGGCCCGACCGTCGCCTTCGTCATCGCCTCCGCGGCCTCCGGTCTTCCCATGGATGAGGTCGAGATCTACAGCGTGACGAATGCCCTCGGCGGTACGGAAGACCGGTTGGTGCACGAGTATGTACGCGAGCTCGTTGCGGTGGCCTATCACGGCGCCGACCGGGCGAGGCTCGACTCGATCACCGCGGTCGCGCGCGGCCGCACCTGGCTCTTCGAGCCGCCGCCCGTCGGCGATTCGTACTGGGCTTTCTCCCGGCGCATCGCGAACTACGATCCGCTCGAACACTGGCGGCACGTGACGGTGCCCGTGCTTCTCCTGTACGGCGAGGCCGATCAGCGGGTACCAGCGGAGCCCAGCGCCGAGCGGATCGTGGCGGCGCTCGCGGAGGGCGGGAACGAGAACGTCACCGTCCG
>JBHEOA010000087.1:0-4477 GCA_046261835.1 Gemmatimonadota bacterium | reverse complement strand
GCGACGGCGCGCGAGGCGAGCTCGGCGGCGTGCTCCTCGACCCACTCGGTCGAGCCGATCAGCCCCCACTCCTCGCCGTCCCACCCCGCGAAGATCACGGTGCGGCGCGGGCCCTGTCCCGCCGCCGCGAGCTGGGCCAGCGCGCGGGCCGCCGCCCAGACCGAAACCGTGCCGCTCACGTTGTCGGCCGCGCCCGGTCCCCATGCGTCGATGTGGGCGCCGAGGATCACCCACTCGTCGGGTAGCTCGCGCCCTTCGATGCGCCCGAGGACGTCGCGCACCTCTTTGATCCCGCGGGCGGCATCGTCCCGATCGTCGTCAACGATCACACGCACGCGCGCCGGGCCCGGTCCCACGTGGTAGCGGAACGGCAGCCCGCCCTGCCACTCCTGGCGCGGCAGGTCGGCTCCGCCGATACGTTCGAGGATCTCGGCGGCCGCCTCGTACGAGACCGGAATCACGGGAATCGCGGGGAGCCCCCTCGGCGGCTCGCGAGGAGCGCCCG
The DNA here is from genome assembly GCA_046261835.1 of Gemmatimonadota bacterium. Lineage (GTDB taxonomy): Bacteria > Gemmatimonadota > Gemmatimonadetes > JACCXV01 > JAHWKZ01 > JBHEOA01. Next base: position 3,972 of record JBHEOA010000087.1, on the reverse strand, counting down.
ACGTGCTCGGTCCTGCCGGGGTCGCGGGGTCGCCGATGCCGTCGAGCACGCTGCCGCGCTGGATTCCGTCCCAGGGGCGGAAAGGGCCCACTGGATAGAGGTCTCCCTGGACGTAGCCGTCGTCGAGGGGATCGGAATAGAGGACGAGCGCCGCCGCCCCGTGCTCGCCGGCGAGCCGCGCCTTGACGCCGCGATACGAGCGGCCGTAGCGCGCCAGCACGATCTTGCCGGCGACGCCGATCCCCAACGAGTCGAGGAGCGCGTAATCGTCGTGGAGGCCGTGGTTGGCGTAGACGACCTCGGCCTCGGCGATCCCCGGCGCGGCGTAGCCGTTGACCCAAGGGTATTGCGGGTACGCCGTCGCGGCGTCGTCGGGGATCGGCCGCTCGACCAGCGCGAGATCGAGAGTCTCAGAAGCGACGAGCGCGACCGACACCGCGGTCGCGTGGGGCAGGAAGACGTCGTAGCGGGGGGTCTCGAGCCCCAGACCCCATGAGCGAAGCCAGGCCGCGAGCGTATCGGCGAAGGCCGCCTGGCCCGGCGTCCCCGCCACGTGAGGACGGGCGGAGAGCTTCCGCGCCATCGCCTCGAGGTCGGCGGGCGCGATCGCGGCCAGCACCGCCTCCTCGGCCGCCCGCTGGGCGACTGCGCCCGTTTCGGTGAATCCGGTCTGGGCCCATCCGGCGCCGTTCAGAAACAGAACGGCGAGAGCTGTTTTCAAATGGATTCGAACAGCGCGCCGAAAGAGGTGATCCACTCCCCTCACGTTCTCAACCGCGGATCGAGGGCGTCGCGCAAACCGTCACCCAGCAGATTGAACGAGACGACGGTCAGGACGATGGCGAGTCCGGGGAAGGTCGAGATCCACCACGCCGTGATCATGGCGTCGCGACCGTCGTTGACCATCGAGCCCCACGACGGGGTTGGCGGCTGGACACCCAACCCGAGGAACGACAGCGCGGCTTCGAGCAGAATCGTGTTGCCGATGTTCAGCGTCGCGATCACGATGATCGGGGCGAGCGTGTTGGGGAGGATGTGGCGCAGGATGATGCGCCGGTCCGAGTATCCGAGGGCTCGCGACGCCTGCACGAACTCCTGCTCGCGCAGCTGGAGGAACTGCCCGCGCACGATCCGCGCGGTCGTTTCCCACCCCGTCAGCCCGAGCACGACGACCACGATCCAGAGATCGGGCTGGAAGATCGCTACGACGACGAGGATCAGGATGAGACGCGGGATGGAGAGCAGCATGTCGATGAAGCGGGCGATTAGGGTGTCGGTGAGGCCGCGGAAGTATCCGGCCAGCGCGCCCACCAGCGATCCTAGCGTGATCGAGATGGCAACCGCCAGGAAGCCGATCGTCAGCGAGATCCGAGCGCCGTAGAGAACTCGGCTCAAGATGTCGCGGCCGAACTTGTCGGTTCCCAACAGGTGCGTGGACGAGGGTGAGAGGTACCGCTCGAGCACGATGTTCCCCTGGACGTTGGGTTCATAGGGGGCGAGGAACGGCGCCAGCAGCGTCGCCCAGTAGAGGAGCGCCATGATCGCGAGCCCGACCATGGCCAAGCGATTCTTACGGAAACGGCGCGCAGCCATCCGCCACTGCGAGACACCCACGCGCTTGACCGGACGCACGGCGCTGACAGCGACATCCCAGGTCCCCCAGATCCAGCTCCCGATCAGCGTGACGGCGAGCGTGGCGAGGGCCACCCGATCCTCGAGCCGACCTGCCTCGATCGCACGCGCCACGTCGCCGCGCGAGAAGACCAGGGTCACGAGAGCAACGGCCCACGCTCCCAGGATCCAGGCGCCAGTCCCGATACGCCCGATCGCCAGCGAGCCCAGTCCCGGCACGATCGCCGACAGGGCGACCGCCCAATTCTTCCGTTCGCGAACCCGAGGTACGACCGGCGCGATCCTCCCTCCGCGCGTCGCCGGCTCGCCGATTGCGACCGCGAGCTCCATCCCGGTGTCGGCTTCCGGACTCACGTCTCGGACTCCTCGATCCGTACGCGCGGATCGATTACCGAGTAGAGGATATCGGCGACGAGGTTTCCGAGGATCACCAGGATCGAGATCACGAACGCGCTCGCCAGGACCACGGGGTAATCGCGCTGGAAGATCGCCGTCACGATCGTGCGCCCCATTCCGGGCCAGGCGAAGATCGTCTCGATCAAAACGGCGCCGCTGATCAGGAACGGGATGTAGAGCCCGAGCAGCGTCACGACCGGGATGAGTGCGTTTCGCATCGCGTGCTTGAAGACGACCTTGCGCTCGTTCAAGCCCTTGGCGCGCGCGGTGCGGACATAGTCCTGTCGGATCTGCTCCAGCATGCCGCTCCGCATGTAGCGCGACACGCTGGCCGCGCCGCCGACGCCGAGCGCCAGCGCCGGCAGCAGCAGATGCTCGAGGCGATCGATCAGCCGGCCCGGGCCGCTCAGGAACTCGTACTCGACCGAGGTCATCTGGCTCGCCGGGAGCCACTGGAGCTTGAAGGCGAAGAGGAGGATAAGCATGAGACCGAACCAGAAGGAGGGCATCGAGTAGAAGAAGAACGAGAGCACCGTGGCCAGGTTGTCGGCCCATGAGTACTGCCGCACCGCCTGGAGCGTCCCCACCACGACGCCAATCGCGAAGATCAGAACCAGCGCCACGCTCGAGAGAATGAGCGTGTTGGGGATCGTGTCCTTGAGAATGTCGGCGATCGGTCGGTGCTGGCTGAACGAGTATCCGAAGTCGCCGCGCAAGAACGAACCCAGCCACTTCACGTACTGGACGTGAACGGGCTGGTCGAGGCCCAGGTTGCGCCGCATCTGCTCGATCACGTCGGGGCTGATGTTGGGGTTGGCGAGATAGAGCGAGGTGGGATCGCCCGGGGCGGCGTGCATCAGGAAGAAGATGATGGTCGAGGCCCCGATCAGGATCGGGACCGCCAGCAGCAGACGCTTCCCTAGATAGCCGATCACGGGCTCACCGGGCCCGCGCGCCTCCCGTCGTGTCCGCGCCGGCCGCCCTGGCGGGCTCGCCGAGCGGAACGTTGTACTTCTGCCGCCCCTCGGGGACGTACCACTTCTCGAGATAGTGGTCCCAACCGTACGGCGTCATCTCCACTCCCTCGAACCGTCGGTCGATGGCGTGCAGCTCGTTCTGCTGGAACAGGAACGTGTAATAGGCTTCGTCGATGATGAGGCGCTGCGCCTCGCTCCAGATCCGCTTCGCGCGCTCGCGATCGCGCTCGAGCTCCGCCACCCGGATCAGAGAGTCGAGACGCGCATTCTCGACACTCGGGAAATTGAAGGGCTGGCCGGACCCGAAGGTTGGGGAGAGCTCGGCCTTGATGCCCACCGACCATCCCGCCACAGCTGTCTGGAAGTCGTGCGCCAGGAGCTGGTCGATGAAGGTGTTGAACTCGATCGTCGTCAGCCGAGCATCGACGCCCACCCGCTTCCACTGGTCCTGGACGACGGTCGCGATGTCGACCCGCATCTGGTTGTCGGAGTTCGTCTTGATCTCGATGCGCAGCGGGCGGCCGTCCTTCTCACGCACGCCGTCGCCGTCGGCATCGGTCCAGCCCGCTTCCTCGAGGAGCTGCTGGGCGCGCTGGGCATCGAAGGGCAAGGGCTCGATCGACGGGTCGTGGGCCCAGATCGTCGAGATCATCGGCTGCGTGCCGATCACTCCCTGGCCGTGGAGTAGAGCGTCGACCAGCTGTTGGCGGTTGATCGCCAGGGTCAGCGCCTGTCGCACGCGCTTGTCCGACACGATCGGGTCCTTCGTGCTGTAGGCCAGGTAAGTGTACGTGCGGCCCGGGTACGACTCGATCTCGAGGTCCGTGTCCTGCGACAGCTGCGGGTAGAACGGCGGCTGGAACCGCGACCAGATGTCGATGCTCCCGTTCTGCACCTGGGTCGCACGGGTCGTGGGCTCGGGCACCACCCGGTACGACACTCGGTTGAGGTACGGTCGGCCGCGAAA
>JBHEOA010000086.1:0-4507 GCA_046261835.1 Gemmatimonadota bacterium | reverse complement strand
GAGTTGTCGCGGTTGTCGCCCATGGCGAAGTAGTGGCCGGGCGGCACGACGATGGGACCCCAGTTGTCGCGCGAGGGACGGTAGTCGTCCGGATCGACGCCCGGGGCCAGATGCTCCCGCTGCCAGGCGAACTGCGGACGGTACTGGCTGTCGAGCCCGTCGAGGTACTGGATGTAGGACTCCCGCTCGGCTACCCCGTTGACGTGCAGGACTTTCTCGCGCATCTCGAGCGTATCGCCGGGCAGGCCGACCACGCGCTTCACGTAGTCTGGATCGGGCTCGTACTCGTTGTAGGGGTCGGGGTAGGTGAAGACGACGATGTCCCCGCGCCGGATGTGGCGGTAGCCCGGAAGTCGCATCTCTGTGCCGGGGATCCCCGCTCCGTAAACTGCCTTGTTGACGAGGAGAAAGTCGCCGATCAGAAGCGTGTCCTCCATCGATCCGGTGGGGATCTTGAACGCCTGGACGAGGAAGGTCCGGATAAGGAGGAACAGGACGAAGGCGACCGCTATGGACTTGGTCCATTCCCAGGCGACCCGGCTGAACGAGGGATTCTCCACCGTCTTGCGGGGCGCGGGCTTGCGAGCCGCTCCTGTCTTGGATTGTGGTCGTGTGGCCATATCGCTCAAGCTCCCATCTCGTTCAGCACGTCATCAAAGATATCGACCGCGAGGTCGACCGTCGCGCGATCGATGATCAGCGGCGGCGCCCACCGTACGGTATTGGCTCCACAGCCGAGGATGAGGAGTCCTCTCTCGAAGCACCGCTTCATCGCCTGGTCCCGGAGGTTCTTCGCGCGGGCCTTGGTCGCCCGGTCCTCGACCATCTCGACTCCGATCATGAGCCCGCGTCCCCGGATGTCGCCGATCGAGTCGTGACGCCCGGCGAGCTCGCCGAGCCGCTCCACCAGGTACCCCCCGACGGTCACCGCGTTCTCGATCAACCCACCCTCCAGGAGCCGAATCGTCGCCAGGGCCGCCTCACAGCAGATCGGGTTACCTCCGAACGTCGAGGCGTGCGCCCCAGGTTCCCACGTCATGAGGTCCGCCCGTGCGAGAAGGACCCCGAGCGGCATTCCGCTGGCGATCCCCTTGGCGACCGCCACCAGGTCGGGCTTGGCGCGCGTGTGCTCGACCGCCCACATCTTTCCCGTGCGCCCCATTCCGCTCTGCACCTCGTCGAGGAAGAGGAGGATGCCATGCCGCCGGCATACCTCTTTGATCGCCTCGAGCCATCCGTCGGGTGGGACGACGTAGCCGCCCTCTCCCTGAATGGGCTCGACGACGACCGCGGCCACGTCCTCGGGCGGGGCGATCGTGCCGAGAACGTCGTTGAGCTCCGCCAGGCTCTGCTCGACCGTTCCCCCACGATAGGGATCCGGGAAAGCGAGGTGGGTGACACCCGACAGAAGCGGTTCGAACCCTTTTCGCTGGACCGCCTTCGAAGCGGTCAGCGAAAGCGCCCCCAATGTCCGGCCGTGGAACGAGCCGCGGAAGGCGATGAATCGAGGCCGACCCGTCACGTACCGCGCGAGCTTCATGCCCGCCTCGATCGCTTCGGTTCCGGAGTTGGCGAAGAAGACTTTGGCGTCCCCCTCGCCGGGCCACAGCGAGGCCAGCTTCTCCGCCAATCGGATCTGGTTGGGGTAATAGAAGTCCGTGCCCGACATGTGGATCAGGCGCCCGGCTTGCTCCTGGATCGCGCGCACCACCTCGGGGTGGCAGTGGCCGGTCGCCACTACGGCGATGCCGGCGCTCACGTCGACGAAAGCGTTGCCGTCGACGTCCCACACCGTGCACCCCTCGCCGCGCTCGATGACGGCGCCGTAGGAGCGGGTGTAGGAGGGCGAGATCGTCCGCCCGTCGCGGGCGATCCAGTCACGGGCACGATCGCCGGGGGGCGCCACCCGCAGGTCTGGCGCCGGGGCGATCTCGGTCACGGTCGGGTTCTTCTTCATGGCTCCCACGTGTCGATCTGCGCCTTCTGCAGGCGTCCGCTGTAGTCGACGTAGATGGTCTTGAGATCGGTGAAAAAATCGTAGACGGGCCAGCCGCCCTCGCGATGGCCATTCCCGGTATCCTTGACGCCGCCGAAGGGAAAGTGGGCCTCGGCGCCGATCGTCGGACCGTTGACGTACGTGATACCGGCTTCGATTCGATCGATCGCGCGGAAGGCCCGAGTGACGTCGCGCGTGTAGATGGAGGACGAGAGCCCGTAACGGACGTCGTTCATGACTTCGATCCCCTCGTCGAAGTCCGCGACCCGGATCACGGAGAGCACCGGCCCGAAGATCTCCTCGCGCGCGATCCGCATCGCCGACGTGACGTCGGTGAAGATGGTGGGCTCGTAGAACCACCCTCTGGCGAGGTCCCCTTCCGTCGCCGGCTGCCCGCCGCAGCGTAGGGTCGCCCCTTCCTCCTGTCCGATTCGCACGTACTTCTCGACCTTGTGCAGGGAATCCTCGTTGATCAGGGGCCCCACCTCGGTTCCCTCCGCCCGTCCGTCGCCCACCACCAGCCTGCCCGCGCGGCCGATCAGCTCGTCGATCAACGCGTCATGGATCTTGGTGTGGAGGATCAGCCGGCTGGTCGCGGTGCAGCGCTGCCCGGTGGTGCCGAAAGCGCCCCACAGGATCCCCTCCAGAGCGAGATCCAGATCGGCGTCCTCCATGACGAGCTGAGCGTTCTTGCCGCCCATCTCGAGCGAGACGCGTTTGCCGTTCTCGCCGCATGCGCTCGCGATCCGGCATCCGACCTCGGTCGAGCCGGTGAAGGAAACGCCGGTGATGCCGGAATGGGCCACCAGCGGCGCCCCGACCTCGGACCCGAAACCGGTGACGAGCTGGACCACATCCTCCGGCACGCCCGCTTCCACCAGGATCTCGACGAACCGGACCGCCGACCAAGGGGTGTCCTGGGCCGGCTTCCAGATGATCGCGTTCCCACAGAGAATCGCCGGGAAGATCTTCCACGACGGCACCGCGATCGGGAAATTCCACGGGGTCACGATCGCGAAGACGCCGGCCGGGCGGCGCAGGACGAAGCCGGCCTTGTCGGGGAGCTCGCTCGGCGCGGTATGAGAGAACAGGCGCCGCCCCTCGCTGGCGGCATAGTAAGCGGTGTCGATCGCTTCCTGGACGTCGCCGCGCGTCTCCGTGAGCGGCTTCCCCATCTCGCGGGTCATGCCGTCGGCGAGCTCTTCCTTGTGTTCGACCAGGAGGTCCCCCGCCCGCTTGAGGGCGTCTCCGCGCTTGGGCGCGGGGACGCGCGACCAGCGCCGATGCCCCTCACGCGCCGAGGCGACCGCGCGCTCGACGTCGCCCGGCCCGCTAGCCGCGAAGCGGCCGATGAGGTCGCTCTTGTCGGCCGGGTTACGGTTCTCGTAGGTGGCTCCCCCTTCGGCGTTAACCCACGCACCGGCGATGAAGTTCTTGTACTCCTTGGCCATGCCAGTGCCTCCAGCGTCGGGTCGCGGGGGCCGTCGTCCCTGGGATTAGAGCTGTGGGGGAAGGAGGTGGGACCGACGGGAGGCGCGAAGCTAGCCGGCCCTCCCGGCGCGGGTCAACCGAGCACTACGTCCGATTCCGCTCGCGGCGCTCGGCGATCTCGTGCCACCGCGCCTCCTCCTCGGGGGTCTCGCGGATGAGCCCCGGGACCGCCACCGGGCGGAAGCGCTCGTCGATCGCCACGAAGGTTAGGGTGCACGAGTTGGTGTGGCGCACCGCCCCCGTCATCAGGTCTTCGGCCTCGACCTTGACCCCGATGACCATGGAGGTGCTACCCACGTACTGCACCTCGGCGGAGAGTGTCACGAGGTCGCCGGCGTGGATCGGCGAGCGGAAGTCGACGCGTTCGATGCGGGCGGTGACGGCTGGCCGTCCGGCGTGCCGCGCGGCCGCGACGTACGCCGTCTCGTCCACCTGGCGCATGATCCAACCGCCGTGGATCGTGCCCCACAGATTGCGGGTCGACGGGTTGGCGAGCATCGACATCGTGACCCGGCTAGCCGACACCGGCTTGGGCACCAGCGCCGGATCCCCCCCGAACTCCCACTCCCCACCTCGACGCTCCGCCATGAAGCGCAATATACCCACGCGAGCCCATGGGGCGGTTGGCATGGAAACGTGTGTCGCGGGGAAGCGAGGGGTGACGGTTCATTGCGACGCGCGCAGAGCGATCGTCGGAGGAGGCATGGCACAGGAGGGAGGGGAGACCCCACAGGGCCGAAGGCCCGAGGAGGCTCCCCGACCGGGTGCTGCCGACGAGGACGATCGCTCTGCGCGCGCCTCTTGAACCGGACCTACCAGCCCGGCGCGATCTGGAAGCCGAAGTGCCCTGCATCCTCCGGCCGCTGGAACGGATACGAATAGTAGAACTCCCCGATCAGCGCACCGAACAGGTTGACCCTGAGCGAGGCCCCCACGCTGAACACCGGGATCCGTTCGGCCGAGTTGCGCTCGAACTTGAACTCCGGCGATTCGTCTTTGGTCCAGGCGACGCCGCCGTCA
>JBHEOA010000085.1:0-16708 GCA_046261835.1 Gemmatimonadota bacterium | reverse complement strand
GGCCCTGATACCCCAACGCGCGGGCGCGACGGGCCGTGCCGTAGTCGAAGACGTCCTGGAGCATGTCGTTCACCAGGTATACGGCGTCGGCGGGGAGCACGCGATCCATTCTCACCTCGCGGCTCTGCACGACGTTCCCCCCCTCGTCGACAGCCGCGAGGATCGACAACGGCACCGCACGGATCCCGCCGTTGGCGAGTGTGGCATACGCGGAGGTGAGCTCGAGCGGGGTCACCTCGAACGCCCCTAGAGCGATCGACGGAAACGCCTGGACGCGACTTCGGATCCCCGCCTCACGCGCGGTGCGGGCGACCCGGTTGAGACCGACGTCGAGCGCAAGGCGGCTCGTCGCGACGTTCATGGAGTTGGTGAGCGCCGTGCGCAGGGTAACGGCCCCGTGGTAGGTCCGATCGTAGTTCTCGGGTGACCAAAGCTGCCCACCGGATTCGACCTCGAAGGGTACATCGTCGATGATCGACGCCGGGTTCCACTGGGTGGGTGTCAGGAAGGCAGTCAGATAGACGAACGGCTTGAAGGTCGAGCCGGGCTGGCGCCGGGCCTGTTCGGCGCGGTTGTACTGCGAGTCCTGGTAGTCACGTCCCCCCACCATGCCGCGCACGAACCCGGTCTGTGGGTCCATCACCACGACCGCCCCCTCGAGCTCCCCGCGCCGCCGCTTGAGCCGCGGGTAGCCTTCCTCCAGTTCGTCGAGGCCCTCATGGAGCGCGCGCTCGGCGGCGATCTGGTATCCCGTGTCCAGAGTCGTGAAGATGCGGAGCCCCTCGCTTTCGAGGAGCCGGCGGGGATACCGCTCGGCGAGCTCGCGAAGGACGAAGTCGACGAAGTGCGGGGCTTCGTGGAGCCGCCGCTCCTGCTCGCGCACGAGCAACCGCTCGCCGCGGGCCCGAGCATACTGATCGTCGGTGATCCGATCCTGATCGTGCATCAACTTGAGCACGAGGTCGCGACGCCCCTTTGCCCGCTCGGGATTGGCGAAGGGGTTGTAACCACCGGGGTCGCGGATCAGCCCGGCCAGCATCGCGGCCTGCGCGAGGTCGATCTCCCGAACCGACTTGCCGAAGTAGTAACGGCTCGCTTCTTCAACCCCCATGATGCTCGAGGCGCCGCGCTGGCCGAGGTAGATCTCGTTGAGGTACGCCTCGAGCACGTCGCGCTTCGAGTACTTGAACTCGAGGATCATGGCCATCGGCGCTTCGATGACCTTGCGTCGGAGCGTGCGCTCTGCGGTCAGGTAGTAGTTTTTGACGAGTTGCTGCGTGATCGTCGAGCCGCCCTGCACCGTTCGCCGAGCGCGCAGGTTCGCGAGCATGGCGCCGACCAGCCGAATCGGGTCGAGGCCGGGGTGGTAGTAGTAGCGCGCGTCTTCGACCGCCAGCACCGCGTCGACCAGATAGAGAGGAATCTCCTCGAAGTCGACCGGCGTCCGGTCTTCCATGTGCTGGTCGAATATCACACCGACGATCTCGGGCTCGAGCGCCGAGCTCGCCAGATCTTCGCCCGTCTTGGCGTGAGTCACCTGGCGGATCGTCCCGCCCGCCGTCTCGATCCTTATCGGATAGGCCGGGTTGCTTCCGTCGGGATAGTCGAAGGCGTGGAGGTAGACGAGCCACTGGCCCTCGCCCTTGGCATACTCGCCCGGCTCATCGACGCTGCCCGCCTGCTCGAGATAGCCGAGTCGCTGGAGGCGCGCCTCCAGGTCGCGTGAGGAGAAGGTCCGTCCGGAGTAGAGGAGGAAGGCGTCCGAGTAGACCTTTGAGGGAACGTTCCACTTGCGCCCCTCCCACTTTGCGGTGACGCGGCGCTCGAGCACGACGGCGTATCCCGCCAGGAAGACCGCCAGGACCAGGAAGCCCCAGAGGAGAATGCGGCGGACTGGCCGCCTGCGGCGGGCGGGCCTGCGACGTGCCATCCTGGACGTCCTCAGTGGGTCGGTGTCACCGTTTCGAAGTTCAGCGGAAGGGTCCGTCTAATCTACACTTGCCTAGTCGAAAAGATGCACTGCTCAGCTCGGGCGATCCGGCAGGCGTTCCAGGACGCGGAGCCAGTTGCCTCCGAGGACCTTTGCAGCCTCGTCGCCGGCATAGCCCCGGCGGTCGAACTCCTCTGCGACCCGGGGGAAGCTCTCGGCGCCCTCGATCCCGCGCGGCAACGCCGGCACGCCGTCGAGGTCGGAGCCGAGCGCCGCGCAGTCGATCCCACCCACCTCGATGGCGCGCTCGAGGTGGTCGACGATCACCGCGACGTCGGCGGCTTCGGGATCGCCCGGCGAGAGGTACCGGGGCATGAATGCGATTCCGACGACGCCGTCCGCCTCGGCGATCGCCCGGATCTGGTCGTCCGATACGTTGCGCGGGTGCGGTCCCCGGACCTCGGTGGCCGCGTGGCTCACGACGACCGGCCCTTCGGCGGCGGCGAGCGCGTCTCGGAACGTCGAGGGCGCCACGTGGGCGAGGTCGACGATCATCCCGAGCCGCCCCATGGAGCGGACGACCTCGCGGCCGAACGCGGAGAGACCCCCGTGGACCTTCTCACCGCCCGCCGCGTCGCCCAGATCGTTCGAGTCCATCCACGTCAGGGTCATGTACCGGATGCCGAGAGCATGGAGCCGCTCGAGATTCTCGATCCGTCCCTCCAGCGCCTGGCCGTTCTCGACCCCCGCCAGAAGCGCCACCCGCCCCAAGTCTGCGAGACGTCGCACCTCGGAAGCGGTCGTCGCGAACCCGCAAACCTCGGGGTTGCGCTCCGCAGCCTCGCGGACCGACCGGAGAAGTGATTCGGCGCGGGCCAGCGCCCGGTCGGGCGCGTAGTCGGGATCGATCCATGCGGCGAGGAATACGGCGTCCAGGCCCCCCGTACGCATCCGCGGCAAGTCGGCGTGACCACCCTCGTGCCGCGCGCCGAGGTCAAGCCCCTCGTCGACCAGCCGCAGCGGCGTGTCCATGTGACCGTCGACGATCAGGTGCCCGCGCCAGCTCACGGCTCGGCGGCCGCGGTTAGCCCCAGGAGGAGCGCAATGCCCACGGCGTCCGCGGCCAGATCCTTCCACGAGAACCGCTCCTGCTGGACCCAGCGGTCGAAGGCCTCCTTGGCGAGGCCGGCAACCGCTCCGGCGGCGACCGCACCAGCCCGCTGACCCGCTCGGTCGGCGTCGTACCGTCCGGCGACGCCGTAGCCCGCGCCAGCGCTCCAGAAGCCGCCGAAGACGTGAGCCGCCTTGTCGAGAGCGAGCCATTCGTCGGGAGGGAGCGAGTCGGCACGCGCCGCCGAGCGAGCCTCCTGGGCGGTCAGTGGGCCGACGGAGAGGAAAAGGCACGCTAAGGTGACTGCGATTCCGCGCACGCGTCTTGAAACTCGTTCCGTCTCGTCGTCGTCGGAAGGCCCCGCGACGCCAGGGCGCTGTACGGGATGTCATGATGATTGACACCCTACTATTTGGACCCTTATAATAAGGATACCATGGAAATGAAGGGGACCGATCCTACAAAGACGACCGGCCAGGCGCCGCGGGCGCTGGAGCGCTTTCGTAAGGCCGGCCTGGACGGGCGCCTCGGCCCTTCATTCCTCTGTGTCGGGCGGCTCCTCGAGCGGCGTCTGGGACGCGCTCTCGGCGAAGCGGGCCTCGGGGTCACCTTCGCTCAGGCGCGGACGCTCGTGGCTCTCCACTTCCATGCGCCTCTCACCCAGCAGGAACTCGCCACGCACATCGACGTCGAGCCCTCGACTCTGGTTGGCACGCTCGACGTCATGGAGCGCGAGGGGTTGGCCCGCCGGGAACCCAGTCCCAACGACCGCCGCGCCCACCTGGTCCAGACGACCGAAAAGGGCGAAGCGCTCATGCCGCGGCTCTTTGGCCTCTGGGGCGCCATCGAGCAAGATCTCCTGAACGCTCTTTCTCAGCGGGAGCGGGAGCAGCTCCAGAAATCGCTCGCCCGTCTGATCGAACATCTTTCAGCCGAAGAGGGCTCGTTGTGACACTTCAGCAAATCTCGACCCGACCGGAAGCGCGACGGCCCGCCACTAGGACGGGCCGCCACGGTGCGAATCCTGCCGGGTCAAACAGGACCCGCGATGAGGGCTCCCGAAAGAGGGTCTTCCAGGAACCGCGCTCGAAGCCAAGATGGCTCCGGCACCCTTAGTACGCAGGACGGCGGCCGTTTGTTCAATCGGCCTGCTGACCGCGGTTTCCCTGCAAGCTCAGGAGCCGCCTCCGACGGGGACGGTCAGTCTCTCGGTCGACGAGGCGGTCGAGCGGGCCCTCTCGGCGAACGAACGGGCGCGGATCGCGCGCGCGCAGGTCGATCGCACCACGGGGATCGTCCGGGAAGCGTTCGCCCGCGCCCTCCCCATGATCGACGGCTCTTACCGATTGACCCGCAACCTCCAGCGGCCGGTCATTTTCTTCAATCAAGCGGGCGAGATCCAGCAGATCACGATCGGGGACCAGCACGAGCACGCTTTCGAGCTGTCGGTCGAGCAGCCCGTGTTCGATCGCGGGCTCGGCGCCGCCCTGTCTGCGGCGCGTCACGGCAACAGAGCCAGCGAAGAGATCTACGAGCGGACGCTCACCGACGTCTCCCTGGGCGCACGCGAGGCGTACTACCGGGTTCTCCGTGCCCGCGCCCAGGTGACGGTGCGCGAGGGGGCGCTGAGGCTTCTCGAAGCGCGCCTTCGGCAGGTGCGGCTCTTCCTCGACGTGGGGACGGCCGCCGAGTTCGACGTCCTGACCGCGGAGGTGGCCGTCGAGAACGAGCGCCCGGCCTTCATCCTGGCACGCAACGAGCAGGAGCTCGCCCGCAACGGTCTCAATCGATCGATCGCGCTGCCGCTCGACGTGCGGGTAGAGCTCGAGGATTCCCTCGCCTACGTCCCTGAGACGATCGAACTGGAGCAAGCGATCGAGCACGCGCTCGTCTCGCGACCCGATCTGCTCGCCCAGCAGCAGTCGGTTGAGCTCGCCGACGAGCTCGTCAAGGTCGAGCGGGCCGAGGGCTTCCCGACGCTCAACCTGAACCTCGACGTCTCGCGAGTGGCGTCTTCTTCCGATGTCATCCCTGAGGACCGCGACTTCAGCCAGGCTGCATCGGCAGGAATCTTTCTCGACATCCCGGTTTTCGACGGCCGACGTACGCAGGGCCGGGTGCTTCAAGCGCGCGCGGATGCGGTCGCCGCCGAGGAGACCCTGCGGGGTCTCGAGCGGGACATCCGGCTCGAGGTTCAGGACGCGTGGCAATCGGTACAGGCCGCCGCCGAGCAGGTCGAAGCGACCCGGGCGACGGTAGGCCTCGCGCGGCGCGCCTACGACATCGGCCTCGTCCGCTTTCGCAGCGGCCTTTCGACTCAGCTCGAACTCGACGAGGTCGAACAAGACGTCATTACCGCCGAATCGAACGCCGCTGATGCGCTCTATCTCCACATGGTAGCGCGGGCGCGTCTCCGCCACGCGATGGGAGAGCGATGAGGGTTCGCGGTAGGACGGCTCTCGCCATGCTCGCGCTGGCCGTTTCGCTAGAGATGCTCGCACCGGCAGCGCCGCTGGACGCCCAGACGCCGGTCGCGCCCGAACCTCCTGCGCCGCCGCCTGGCCGCCTCGTCCCGAGGGAGCGGCCCTTTGCGGTCGGCCTGGGGTTGGCCGCGCTCGGCTGGGATGACGATGCACCGTACGACGACCTCACCCTGGCGAGCCTGGCGCTCGAACGTAACCTCCTGCGCGGTCTTCTCCGCGGCCGTGCAGGGATCGGTTACGGTGAGACGACGCTGCTCCTCGAGGATCCCGCCGACACCCGCGTCGTGTCACTCGACCTCCAGGTCCTCCTCGTCGCCGACGTCGATCCTCTACGGTCGCTCGGCGTCGAGCCCTACGCTTTGGGCGGCGTAGGCTCGCTCGTCGTCAATCCGGTCGGCGAGGAGGATCGTGAGCTCCCGACGCGCTCCCAGACGCAGGTCACCTGGGGAGGGGGCGTCCTGGCGCGTCTAGGCACCCGCTGGCAAGCGCGCGCCGAGGTCGTCCGCGCGCGCGTTCGGCTCGCCGATCCGGAGAATGCCGAGAATAGCGAGACGAACGGCATCCATACGCTCCGCTGGGAAGGAAGGATCGATTGGGTATTCTGAGAATGAATCTCGTCGGGCTGTCGGTCGCGGTTGCCATTACCGCGGCCCTGACGTCCACCGGCTGTGGGGGCGAGGAGCCTCAGTCCATGCAGGCCGCCGTGGTCGACACGGTCCGCGTCGCCGCGGAGGACGTCCCCAGGACTGTCGCCGCCATCGGCACCGTCGAAGCCGATCACAATACGACCGTGGCCGCCGAGGTGGATGGCGCGATCTCCGCGATCCTCCGTGAGGAGGGAAGCAGCGTGGGTGCGGGAACAGCGGTACTTCAAATCGACCCGGGGCCCTATCGCTTCGTGGTCCAGTCGGCGCAGGCCGACTTGGGGAGGGCGCGAACCCAGCTCGATGTCGACGAACGGCTGCTCAAGCGGTACGAGGCGCTCCTCGCAGCCGGCGCCGTCGACCGGGCCACGTACGAGGATCTCGAGGCTCGGGTCGCGTCCGGCCGGGCGGCGATGGCGCAAGCCCGCGCTACGCTCCAGACCGCGCAGTGGAATCTTGGAAAGACGACGATCCGGGCGCCGTTCGCGGGGGCGGTCGGCAAGCGGCACGTCCAGCTCGGACAGTCGGTGAGCAGCGGCGACGAGCTCTTCGACCTGGTCGACTCCAACCCTCTGCGCGTCCGCTTCCGGCTTCCCGAGACGACGGTCAGAGCGGTGAAGACGGGGGATCCGGTTCGGTTCCGGCTCCGCTCCGACACGGTGGCGGCCCGCGTCGCGACGGTGGATTACGTGAGTCCCGAGATCGACCCTGAGACCCGCACCTTCGAGGTCACCGCTCGCTACACGAATCCCGAGGGCGGCGCGGTACCCGGCGCCTACGCGGATGTCGAGGTGACGACGGAGACCCGTGAGGACGCCCCGGTCGTGCCCGAGGCGGCGCTCGTCACGGAGGGCGAACAGAATTACGTCTACGTCGTGATCGCCGGCCCCAAGGCCGAGCGGCGCGAAGTCGAGGTCGGCAGTCGCGTCGACGACCGCGTCGAGATCGTCAGCGGCGTCAGGCCCGGCGAGGTGGTCATCGTCGCCGGGCAGCACGGCTTGCCGAGTGGGGCGGACATCCGGTATGCGCATCCGGACACGACGCGCACGGCCGGGCCCGCGGACACGACGCAGCCGGCGCGCCGGCCTGATACGACGCGAACGGCCGAGGGCCAGGAGTAGCCAGGATGTTTCTTTCCGATACCGCCATCCGGCGACCGATTTTCACCATCATGGCGATGTCCGCGCTCGTTCTCTTCGGCTACTTGGGCTACCGCGCGCTCGGCATCAACCAGTTTCCGAACGTCGACTTCCCGACCGTCTCGATCACGACGGTGCTCCAGGGCGCGAGCCCCGAGGTCGTGGAGTCGGCGGTCACCGACGTCATCGAGAACGAGCTGTCCTCGATCGAGGGGATCAAGCACATCACCTCGACATCCGCGCTCGGCGTTTCCACGATCTCGGTCGAGTTCGAGCTCGGTCGCGACATCGATCTGGCCGCTCAGGACGTGCGTGACAAGGTGTCGCTCGCCGAAGGCGACCTTCCCACGGACGTGGAGCCGCCCGTCGTATCCAAGCTCGACATCAGCGCCCAACCGAACCTCTGGATCGCGCTCATGGGGCCCAACCCACGCGCGATCGGAGAATACGCGCGATGGACTCTGCGGCCTCGTCTCCAGACGGTCGAGGGCGTGGGCAACATCTTTCTGGGCGGCTATCAGGAGCGCGAGATCCGCGTCTGGATCGACCGCGACCGCCTCGAGGCGTACAGCCTGACGGCGGGAGAGGTCGTCAACGCGCTGCGCGCGCAGAACGTCGAGGTGCCCGGCGGCGCGCTGGAATCCGGAGCGCGCGAGACGATCGTCAAGATCCAGGGCGAGATCCTGAGCGTGAAGGCGTTCCAGAATATCGTCGTCGCCGTAAGCGACGGCGCGCCGGTCAGACTCCTGGACATCGCGAGGATCGAGGACGGGCTCGAGCCAATTCGCGGCTTCGCCCGGTGGGACGGTGAGCCAGCGCTCGGTCTCGGGATCGCGCCGCGATCCGGGGCCAACACCGTGGAAGTTTCCAAGGCCGTTCGTGAGCGGCTCGCGGAGCTCGAGACTTCATTCCCCGAGGGCATGACGGCGGACATCGCGTACGACGGCGCGGAGTACATCGAGCGCTCCATCGCTGACGCCCAGCTGGATCTGCTCTACGGCGCCTTCTTCGCCATGGTCATCGTGCTCCTGTTCCTCCGGTCGTGGCGCTCGACCGTGATCATCGGTCTGGCGATCCCGACCTCGCTGCTCGGCACGTTCGCTTTCATGAGCTTCTTCGGCTTCACGATCAATACAATGACCGTGTTGGCGCTCGCGCTGGCCGTCGGCGTCGTCATCGACGACGCGATCGTCGTGCTCGAGAACATCTACCGCAACATGGAGGCAGGGAAGCCGCCGGGGGAAGCGGCCTCGTTCGGGACCGACGAGATCGCCCTGGCTGTCGCCGCCACGACGTTCTCGCTGGCGGCCGTGTTCCTCCCGGTCGCTTTCATGGAAGGAATCGTCGGTCGTTTCCTGTTTCAGTTCGGCGTGACGGTGGCGATCGCGATCATCCTCTCCTTGTTCGTCGCGCTGACCCTGACTCCGATGCTGTGCGCCCGCTTCCTCAGGCACGAGGAACGGCGCAAGAACGTCGTGTTCCGCAAGATCGGGGAGTTCCTGGACCGCACGGACCGCGGCTACCGTCGCGGACTCGACTGGGTGCTGGCGAATCGCTGGAAGACGGTCGGCCTCGCGGCGGTCCTCTCGATCATCGGGATGGTGCTCTTCGTCTTCGTCCCCAAGGAGCTGACACCCGAGGTCGACGAATCGGGGTTCGTCGTGGCGTCCGAGACCCCGACCTCCGCGTCCGTCCAATACACGGACGAGAAGCAGAAGCAGCTCGAAGCGATCATCATGAGCGTGCCCGAGGTCGAAGGGTTGTTCAGCGCGGTCGGGCTCTTCGGCCCCGTCAACCAGGGGTTCATGTTCGTGAACATGTACCCGGCGGGCGACCGCGATCGATCGCAGCACGATGTCATGGCCGAGCTGCGCGGCCGGCTCAACGCGGTGCCCGGGATCGCCGCTTACGTGTCGACATTCGGGAGCGCGTTCTCGGGGGGCGCGGCCGCGGAGCCCTTCCAGCTCGTCATCACCGGCCCCGAGCTCGAGGGTCTCGATCAACACAGTCAGGCGCTCATGGCGCGCCTGCGCCAGCAAGTCCCCGGCATCACCGACATGCGCACGGACATGCGGCTCCAGAAGCCGGAGGTCCGGGTCGAGCTCGATCGCGACAAAGCTTCGGCTATGGGACTCGATGCCGCTGAGGTCGCCCAGACGATCAACGTGCTGATCGGCTCCGACGAAGCGACGATCTACAAGGAGGGGGGCCACCGCTACGACGTGCGCGTCCGAGTCGAGGATCGGCAGCGGAAGCAGCCGGCGGACCTGCTCGCACTTTCAGCGCGCGCGGAGAACGGCGACCTCGTTCGGTTGGGGAACCTCATTCGCCTTCAGGAAGGGACCGGCATCAACGTCATCAACCGCCGCGATCGCCAGCGTGCGATTACGATCCTGGCGAACCTGCAGGGAGCCTCGCTGGGTGAAGCCGTGGGAGTCGCCCAGACCGAGGCCGAGACGATTCTGCCGGAGGGCTACGCGACCGAGGTCGCCGGACAATCCGAGACCTTCCAGCAGACCTTCTCGGCGCTGCTGTTCGCGCTCGGACTGGCGGCGATCATCACGTACATGCTGTTGGCGAGCCAGTTCGAGTCGCTCGTCCACCCGTTCACGATCCTGGGCGCGGTTCCGCTGGCCGCGATCGGCGCGCTCGGGCTGCTCCAGGTGACGGGGATGTCGCTCAACCTCTACTCGTTCATCGGGTTGATCCTTCTGATCGGCCTCGTCGTCAAGAACTCGATTTTGCTCGTTGACTTCACCAACACGCTTCGTTCGCGCGGGTACGAGCGCGAGGCGGCGCTCAAGGAGGCGGGGCCGGTGCGTTTGCGACCGATCCTCATGACGAGCCTGACGGTGATCTTCGGTGTGGCGCCGATCGCGCTGGGACTATCGGAGGGGGCCGAGCTTCGTCAGCCGATGGCGATCGCGGTGATCGGCGGGCTCACGACCTCGACCTTCCTGACGCTCCTCGTCATCCCGGTCATCTACTCGCTCGTGGACGACGCCACCCTTTGGCTCAAGGAACGCGTGCGCGCGGTGGGGCGGCAGGGCTTGCGGGGCGCGTGGTCGCCCGCGCGGGGCGACTGATCACTCGCCGAAATTCGCGGGCTCGGAGAGACTAGATCATCGCGCGGCGGAGCTTGCGGCGCTGACGGCGCAGCCGGCGCCGCACGTCGCGTAGCTCCTCCTTCGCCTCGGGGGTCTTGGCCGCGATCAACGCATCCCGCCGCGCCTTGAGAGCGCGCATCTCCTGCTTGATCGGAGCCTTGTCGATCCCCACGACCTCGTGATGCACGTGCGCCTCGATGCCGAGCACGGCACACAGGATGGGCAGCAATTGCTCCTTGTGGAGCTGGCTATGGCCTTTGAGCCGCTCGTCGTCGATCCCCGCCGCGATCTCCCGCAGCTCGCCGACCGTCATCTTATGGAGCTGCTCATAGGTATAATCCGCCATACGTCCTCCTCGTAACCTGAAAAGTTCAGCCTTACGCCGCTAGGTCGATTCGCGCACCTTCGCCAGGTACTCCTTGATGCGTGTGGCGTTCGTGCCGACGTCGCTGCGACCCACCCGGCTCACCGATCGGACGTCGATCCGGCTTCCTCCGGCCGCGGGCGCGACCCGGACCACGATGTCGTCCTTGAACCCGAACCAGAACGTCGTATCGGTCGCCTCGATGCGCCTCGAACGCGCGTCGGCGGAAACGATCTCCCACCCCATCTCACGCGCCGCCTCGAAGGCGCGCGCGAATGCCTGCTCCGGTGGCAGATCGAGCGCCAGCGGCTGAACCTCGGGATACGCTTCCTTCTGCTGCTGGGCGATCGAGTCGCCACCGTATTGCGGCGGGTTGGGCGCCTCGGAGCGGAGGGGCAAGACCGCCACGAAGGCCGGCGGATTGATCGTGTCGGTCGTGATGTCGTGGATCGGCGGCACAGTCTCGGCCTTCCGCTTCCAGCTCCAGGGGACGTACGCGACGACGAGCCCGATCACGATCGCGAGGATCGCCAACCCCATCCCCCGACGGGGGCCGAGGGGGCGCGAGCGCAAGACTCCGAGGATCCCGATCACCGCTCCGGCGATCGCGAGATAGCTCCCCCACTTGAGGATCTGAAAACCGGTGCCAAACTCCCAGAGACCGATCCGCGAGAGAGGGCCCGCGAGTATGACGACGAGCGCGGCCACCACCGCGATGGCGAGGCCGAGGAGAGCGAGCCCGGAGCGCGGTGGTCGCTCCTCCACCTCTCGATACCGGTTGACCTCATTTTCCGCCATGAGCCTCAACAGTATAACGCGTTGCCGCGCCCACTGCGGCCGGACTAGTCTCACGCCCCATGTCGTTCCGCCCGCGAATGACCCAGGAGCCTGATCCGAGACCCCCCGTGGCTCGGATCGAGCTCCCGCTCGTCACCCTCAATCTCCCCGACGTCGATCGTGAGTCGATGGAGGCCGACGTGCTGATCGTGGGTGGTGGGCCGGCCGGTCTCGCTTGCGCCATCCGTCTAGCCCAGCTCGTCCGGGATTCGGGCCGCCAGCTGTCGGTCCTCCTGCTCGAGAAAGCGGCGAGCTTCGGCGCTCATCAGGTCTCGGGCGGGGTCATGGATCCGCGCGCGCTCGGAGAGCTTTTACCCGACGCCGACCTCGATTCGATTCCGGTCTCGACCCTCGTCACCACCGAGGGTTTCTGGTACCTGACTGCGAAACGCGCGCTCAAAGCGCCGATCGTGCCGCCGATGTTCGTGAACAAGGGCAAGCGGATCGTATCGCTGGCCCAGGTATGCCGCTGGATGGCGGCGCGGCTCGAGGAGCTGGGCGGAGTCGACATCTTCGCCGGCTTCGCCGCGGATCACCTGCTCTACGAAGGTGACCGCGTGGCGGGCGTCCAGACGCGCGACCAGGGGATCGGCAAACACGGCGAGGCCAAGCCCAACTACGAGCCCGGCTATGACGTGCGCGCCAAAGTCACCGTGATCGCCGACGGCGTGCGCGGGAACCTCACCAAGGAGATCGTGGACCGGCTCCGTCTCGAGGGGAGGAACCCCCAGGTCTACGCGACCGGCATCAAAGAGATCTGGCGCGTTCCCGCCGAGCGCCACCGTCAGGGGCTCGTAGTCCATACCATGGGATGGCCGCTGAGCTCCCGCGAGTTCGGTGGCGGGTGGATCTACCATCTTCCCGACCGCATGCTGTCGATCGGCCACGTAGCGGGACTCGACGCCGCCGATCCGTTCTTCGATCCGCACCGCAAGTTCCAGGAATTCAAGACCCACCCCGAGGTTCGGCATCTCCTCGACGGCGCCGAGCTCGTCGAGTACGGCGCCAAGGCGATTCCCGAGGGCGGCTGGTACTCGATGCCGCGCCTGGCGGTCGACGGCGCGGTGATCGTCGGCGACGCGGGCGGGCTCCTCAACTCCATGAAGCTAAAGGGGATCCATCTCGCGATGAAGAGCGGGATGCTGGCCGCGGAGACGGCGCTGCAGGCGGTCGAGGCCGGGGACACATCGAGCGAGCGGCTCGCCGAGTACGAGCGTGCCGTCAAGGCGTCATACGTGGGAGAGGACCTGCGGAAGGTGCGGAACGTCCACCAGGTCATGGCGCGGAATCGCTGGACCGGGATGTTTCGAACAGGCGTCCAGTGGCTCCTGGGCGGCCGCGACTGGGCGGACGAGCTCTCCGCCGAGCCCGACCCGGTCGGGTACGCGGCGCTCGAAGGCCACTATGGTCGGCGCGACGTCGCGCGGCCCGACCCGCGCTCGTTCGACGGCAAGCTCACGTTCGACAAGCTGACCGACGTCTACCACTCCGGCGCGGCCCACGACGAGGACCAGCCGAGTCACCTGGTCGTCCTCGACACCGAGATCTGCCGCACGCGCTGCACCGAGGAGCACGGCAACCCGTGCGTCCAGTTCTGTCCGGCGCACGTCTACGAGTGGGTCGACGGCGACTTGAAGCTCAACCCGTCCAATTGCGTGCACTGCAAGACGTGCGACATCCGCGACCCCTACGGCATCATCTTCTGGGTGCCGCCCGAAGGCGGCGGCGGCCCGCGCCAGACGTATACCTGAGTCGAAGTCCGCGGGATCTCTATCGAGCTTCCTGACGAACCGACGGAAGTTCGTGGCGTGTCTTTTGCACTCTGTCTAGCTTTGCCATCGTGAAGACGAAACCGCCGCATCGCGAGGCTGGCACCCTTACGCTCGAGGAGTTCGAGCGGCTCCCCGACGACGACGGGTGGCAACTGGAACTCATTCGCGGTCAGGTGGTTAGAGAGCCACCGGCGGGATTCAACAACAGCGGGATCGGCGTCCGGATCGCGACTCTGCTCGATCAATTCGTGCGCGCGAACAACCTCGGTCGCGTTGTCGGCGCCGACGCTGGTTTTGTGCTCTTTGTCGAACCGCCGACAGTCCGGGTGCCGGACGTAGCCTTCGTTCGCAAGGAGAGGCTGGCCTTCGATGGCGAGCGATTTGCGCCGCACGCCCCCGATCTGGCGGTCGAGGTCATCGGACCCACCGATACGATGTCGCAGACACAAGCGAAGGTCATCGATTATCTCGATGCCGGGACGCGACTGGTCTGGGTGGTGGATCCCAAATCTCGATCTGTCGAGGTCTATCGCTCGCGTAACGAGATCCGGCTGATCCCCGAGGACGGCGATATCGACGGCGGCGACGCGCTCCCGGGCTTCCGGCTGGACGTGTCCCAGCTATTCAGTAGCTGAGCCCGCGCCCCCCCCGGGGCGTGTAACTTCTGGCTCGATGTATCCCCATACTCCTCCCGCCGCATCGCGCTCGCCGCGCAGTGACCTGGCGACGATCCGGACGCTCCTGCCTTATCTCTGGCCCAAGGGCGAGCCGGGTCTGCGCCTCAGGGTCGTCGGGGCGATGGCGTGCCTCCTCGTCGCCAAGCTCGCCACGGTCTACGTGCCGGTCCTCTACAAGCGAGCGGTCGACGCGCTGGCTCCCGAGGCGGCCGGCGCCGTGGTCGTCGTGCCGGTGGCGCTCATCGTCGCCTATGGCCTCATCCGTGTGGCGTCCTCGGCGTTCGGCGAGCTCCGGGACGCCCTCTTCGCCAAAGTGGGTCAGCGGGCGATCCGCCAGGTGGCGCTCGAAACCTTCATGCACCTCCAGCGCCTGTCGCTCCGATTCCACCTCGACCGCCGGACCGGTGGCGTCGCCCGCTCGATCGAACGCGGAACCAGCGGGATCGAGTACCTGCTCGCGTTCACGCTCTTCAACATCCTGCCCACGCTTCTCGAGATCGCGCTCGTGTGCGCGATCCTGTGGAAACTCTATTCGATAAGCTTCGCGCTCGTTACCCTGGTCACGCTGGTCGGCTACATCGCCTTCACGGTTGTCGTTACCGAGTGGCGCACGCGTTTCGTACGCGAGATGAACGACCTCGACACGGAAGCCGGCGCGCGATCGGTGGACGCGCTCCTCAATTACGAGACTGTCAAGTACTTCGGCAACGAGGGGTACGAGGCTCGGCGCTTCGACGGCGCTCTACAGCGCTACGAGCGGGCGGCGGTCAAGACCAAGACCACACTGTCGGTGCTCAACATCGGCCAAGGCGCGATCATCGCCACGGGCCTGATCATCCTCATGCTCATGGCGGCGCGTGGCGTTGCCGCCGGGGAGCTGACGATCGGCGATTTCGTGCTCGTCAACACGTATCTCATCCAACTCTACTTGCCCCTCAACTTCCTGGGATTCGTCTACCGCCAGATCAAGCAGTCGCTGGTCGACATGGAGAGCATGTTCACCCTCCTCCATGAGAACGTGGAGGTCGAGGATGCCGCGGATGCGCATCCGCTGGCGGTCAGCGAGGGCGCGGTCCGCTTCGACGACGTGGTCTTCGGATACCACCCGGAGCGGACGATCCTAAAGGAAGTGTCGTTCGTGGTTCCTGCCGGCCGTCGGGTGGCCATCGTCGGGCCGAGCGGGGCTGGAAAATCGACGATCTCGCGACTTCTCTTCCGCTACTACGACGTGGACGGAGGCACAATCGAAATCGACGGACAGGATGTGCGGGAGGTGACGCAGGCGAGCCTCCGGGCCGCGATCGGGATCGTTCCTCAAGACACGGTGCTGTTCAACGATACGATCTACCACAACGTCGCTTACGGGCGACCCGACGCGACCCCGGCCGAGGTCGAGGAGGCGGCCCGGCTCGCCCGGATCCACGATTTCGTGGTGACGCTGCCGGAAGGGTACGAGACCAAGGTGGGTGAGCGCGGGCTCAAGCTCTCGGGCGGCGAGAAACAGCGAGTCGCGATCGCCCGCACGATCCTCAAGGATCCTCCGATCCTGGTCTTCGACGAGGCGACCTCGGCCCTCGACACGCGGACGGAGAAGGAGATCCAGGCGAGCCTCGACGAGGTGGCCCGGGGGCGGACGACGCTCGTCATCGCCCACCGCCTCTCGACCGTCGTCGACGCCGACGAGATCATCGTCCTCGACCAGGGGAGGGTCGTCGAGCGGGGAAGCCATGACGAGCTCCTGGCCAGGGCGGGGGTTTACGCCGACATGTGGCGCCGTCAGCAGGAGGCGGAGCGGAGGGAGGCGGCGGAGGAGGAACGCGCGGGCGCGAGGGTCTGATTGAGCAGCGGGAGCGCACGAGCGAGGCGCCTCGCAGCGTTCCTGACGCCGGTTCTGGGGAGGCTCGGCGCGCACTGGGTCGCGCAGCGCCGCTCGCGCAGCCGGCCGGGGGCCTCGCCGCTTCCGCCCGACGCGCTCGCGGCGCTCGCGCATTTCTTTCCCGCCGCTACCCTCGCTTCCGCGCGCCTGGGCATCGTCCCGCGAATCGCCTCGCCCTTCCTCGCTTCGACGCTCCGTCGGCTGGGGCTCCAAGCCGTCGACTTCGATCGCATACTCGGCATCACGTTCGCGGACACGATCATCATCGCCTCGCGCGTGCGTGGGCCGGCTCTCTTCTCGACTCTCTTCCACGAGATGGTCCACGTCGAGCAGGCTCGCCAGCTGGGCCCTCGTGGCTTCGTCGAGCGTTACGTCCGGGGATGGATCACGGAGGCCGATTACAGCGCGATCCCGCTCGAGCGCGACGCCTATGCCCTTCAGCGTCGCTTCGAGGATGCGCCCGACGAGGCCTTCGACGTCGCCGCGGAGATCGCCCGGCGGTTGGCGGGAAGATGAGCACGGCCGAAAGAGGGCAGGGTCCGGAACGGCCGCGGCAGCGACGGTAGAGGAGGCATGACCGTCAAAGGGTATTTGCTTTCTTTCCCCGAGCGACTCACCCGATCCGTGTTAGGGCTCGCCGCCGGCCTGGCGCGTGAAGTGGGTGAGGTCGCGCTTCCAGAAGGCATCCGGCGCAGCCAGCTTTATCAGAACCTCGTGGACGCGACGCTGCGGTATCTGATCGAGCAGGTCGGTGGCGTAGAGGGGGTA
>JBHEOA010000084.1:0-4868 GCA_046261835.1 Gemmatimonadota bacterium | reverse complement strand
CCATGCCGAGAAACCCGATCAAGAAGACCACCAGGGCGACCATCACCTCGATGAGCGTGAAGCCCTTCTCCCGCTGCCGGCGTGGCTTCATTTCTGGCCGCTCACCCATCGCATGAGTCCGCTGGCCAGAATGTTGATCTTCCGGTCGTGAACTCCGTCGTGGACCTCGATCGTCTCGGGAGAATCCACCCGACCATGCGACTGGAAATCAATCGTGCCGCTCGTGGCCCCAGTGATCGTAGCCGTCATCCCCTCGGTCACCTCTGATCCGCCGTCGACGACCCAGACGCCTCCGTCGACATGCTTCATCTCGTACGAACCGTCGGATTTGAGCTCGAACCGGTAGTCGCGTTGCTCGGCGACAGCTCTGGAGCGGGCCGTGGCCAACCAGGAATGGATCCTGCGGGCCTCGCGATCGACGGAATGGGCTGAGAAGGAGCGCACAATGGAGGGCGCCGCCACGGCAACCAGGATTCCCAACAAGACGATCGCCACGAGAAGCTCGAGCAGGGTGAACCCCGACGCCGAGGTAGGAAGAGATCCTGGCTTATGGCCCGAAGTCTTGTGCATCGATCCCCGAGGCATCGTTGAGGGTCCATCAGGGCGCAAACTTCCCGCGACCGCGACAGGCCTGAGCAGCAATCCGCGTGCCAACCGCAGCTGGCCTGTGCGAAAGGTGCAGCCCAGGAACCTGGCCTCTCGAATTGCGCCCTCGTCGGGAGAATGCGAGGTCCGCCCGCCGTGCGTCGTTTCGTTCTAGTGGAACGAAACGAACATCACAGAACGTCTTTTACGATGAACGTTGGGATCCTGGGTTCATCCATTGAAGACGATGAGCCGATTCGACCTCCGTCCCCCGCCGCCGCCCTCCCACTCGCCTGGGAGAGCTGGTCCTCCTCGACCTCGATCGCCGCACGAGCGCAGGCGAGAGCAACCGAGCCGCAACGGATCGGTCGTCTCCGAGCACCCCGAGATTGCGGAGCGGGGCTTCCTGGTCATTCCCCTTACGGCGACCTTGCATCGGGTGGGTTAGGCTCATGTCTGAACCCATCGTGAAGGATCGATATTGCTAGAGGAGGGGTGTTCATGTCAGGCAAGCTGAAAGGGAAGAAGGTGGCGATCCTCGTGGCTAACGGCTTCGAGCAGGTCGAGATGACCGAACCTCGCCGGGCTCTCGACGAGGCGGGGGCAAAAACCGTCGTGGTCTCGCCCGAAGACCGCGAGGTCAGGGGGTGGGAGCACACCGATTGGGGCGACACCTTCGACGTCGACGTACGACTTGACGAAGCGGACCCCGACGAGTACGACGCGCTGCTCCTCCCCGGTGGCGTGATGAACCCCGACAAACTGCGGCGAAACGAGAAGGCGCTCGCCTTCGTCCGCGAGTTCTTCGACGCCGGCAAGCCGGTGGCCGCGATTTGTCACGGACCGTGGACCCTGATCGATGCCGGGGTCGTGAAG
Source organism: Gemmatimonadota bacterium (assembly GCA_046261835.1). GTDB lineage: Bacteria > Gemmatimonadota > Gemmatimonadetes > JACCXV01 > JAHWKZ01 > JBHEOA01. Next base: position 3,407 of record JBHEOA010000084.1, on the reverse strand, counting down.
GGGCGCGAGATGACGTCCTACCACACGATCCAGACCGACCTCAAGAATGCCGGAGTCAGGTGGGTCGACCGCGAGGTGGTCGTCGACCAGGGCTTGGTCACGAGCCGCAAGCCCGACGACATCCCCGCCTTCAACAAGAAGATGATCGAGGAGTTCGCTGAAGGACGGCACGAGGGCCAGCGGAAAGGAACTCTCGCCGTCGCCCAGCGCGGCTAGCGATCTTCGGAGGAATGCAGGGCCCGTCATGGGGCGGGCCCCTTCCTCATTGTACCTCGCCATGCTCCATGAGTGGGATCGGTCCTGGCCCAGATCCGCTCGAGTTCACGGCGCCAGGCCCATGCACGGGAGTCGAACGACCAACTTTGAGAGGTAAAGCGCTTTACAATACCCCACAGATCGGATAAGATCCTGCCGTGAGCCGCTACGATGCCGGGGTCGTCGCTGCCGGGGTCCATTCGATCCCCGTCGTCCCGGTCATGGGTGCGGCCTTCATGACGGCCGGAGCCTTGTCGCTCCTCGCCCCCAGTGGCGCGCAAGATGTGGTCATGGCGATCGGCTTCGGCGGTCTCCACCTCGTCTTCGGTGCGATCATTGGCTGGCGCCATGGCGGATAGAGGCGAAGCCCGCCGGAGGGAGGCCGCGAACAGCGAGCCGCGGTCTGCTCTGCGGGAGATCGCTGGCGAGCTCCCGCGGCCGAACGAGATCGATCGGCTGATCCACCAGCGGACCCGCCTGGGGATCGTCAGCATCCTGGCGGCCGCGGGCCGCATGGGCTTCAACGATCTCAAGCGAGCGCTCGATACTTCCGATGGCAACCTCTCGGTTCACGCGCGCAAGCTCGAGGAGGCGGGATACCTCCGCTGTCGCAAGTCGTTCGAGGGTCGAGTTCCACGCACCGACTTCGAGCTGACCGCAAAAGGACGGCGCGAGCTCGAGCGGTACCTCGATCACATGGAGGCGCTGATCGAGCTCGCTCGCGAGCGTTGAATTCCATCGAGCGGTCGAGCGAGCTCCTCCTGATCGGAGACAAGGACAGCTTGCTCTACGCTCCCACCACACTTCGGCTTCTCACCTCCTAACTTTCCGCCCCCTCGCGCTGCTCCAGCCTGCCACGCTCGGCGGGCGACTGAGCAAATCGCTACTTTATGCTTCGGTGGTGCGCACTCTTCCCGGGTCGTTAGGCGCGCTCGACGAGCGGCGTCTTCTCGCCGGCGTCTACGTCGTGCGGCTTTCGCTCGGGATCGCGCTGGCGATCGCCGCGACGGTGGTTCGCACGGTCGCTCCGGCCGCGCCGTCGTCTTTCGTATCGCTGGTATTCATCGTCATCTGCATTCCGCTGGCGTTCACGCTGGCCTCGCTTCTGTACGCCCGCCGTCGTCCGATCGGACGCCGGTTCCTCTTCGCGCAGGTAATCCACGACATTTTCCTCGTCTCGCTGGCGGTCGTGTTGACGGGAGGGGTGCAGAGCGAGTTCGCTCTTTTCTATGTGCTACTAATCGCCATCGCCGGCCTGCTCCTGGGGTTCGGCGGCGGTCTCGGGATCGCGCTCCTGGCGACCGCCACCTACCTGACGCTCGCATACTGGCAGTTAGCGCCTTACCTCGCGGGTGAATCGGCGGTCGTCGATCTCCCCAACGTTTCCGGCAACGTCCGCTCCGTTTTGTGGAGCCTCGGCCTGACGGCTGCCGTGTTCGTGCTCGTGGGCGTGGTCGCCGGGCTCTCCGCCCAGCGCTTCGGGGTCCAGCGCGCCCGGCTCGCCGAGCTGGAGGAACAGCTCGCCGAAGCGCGCATCGACGCCCAAGACATCCTCAACACCGTGGAGAGCGGCATCCTCTCGGTCAACGCCCAGGGGGAGATCGATTTCGTCAACTACACCGCCCGCGCCCAACTGGGGATCAGCGGCGTGCCACGCGCCGGTGAGCTGAAGGGAAGCGACAACAAAGGTGTCGCCGCGCTGTACGACATGCTGGTCGACACTCTCGCCAGCGAGCGCGAGGTCGAGTACGCGGAGCTCGCGCTATCCGATCCCGCCGGCAAGGGGCGCCCCTTCAGCGTCTCGACCACCGTGCTCTACGATCCTCGGGGCCGAAAGCGCGGCGCCGCGGCGATCCTCAAGGACATCGAGCACGTCAAGCGACTCGAGGAGCTGGCGCGTCAGGCCGATCGACTGAAGGCGGTGGCCGAGCTGGCGGCCGGCCTGGCCCACGAGATCCGCAACCCCCTGGCAGCGATCCGCTCGTCGATTGAGCTCCTGAGCGCCGACACGCGTGTCACCTCGGGCGAGGATGCACGCCTGATGGACCTCGTGGTGCGGGAAACAGATCGCTTGTCGTCGCTGATTGGCGACTTCATGGCTTTCTCCCGCACATCCTTGAAGACGCGCCAACGCATCGACCTGGCGAAAGTGGTCGAAGACGCGATCGAAGTGGAACGGCTCGCCTCGGGTCCGCGGATCGGCTTCGCGTCTCCGTCCAAGCCCTGCTGGGTCGAGGGCGACTACAACCTTCTGAAGCAGGTATGCCTCAACCTGCTCGCCAACGCGCGCGAGGCGTTGGGGCGACGCTCGGACGGCCGGATCGAAGCGCGGGTGGGAGCCAACTCCCAGCTTCCCGGCTTGGAGCGCGTGGCGGCCGCGTTCGTCACGTTCGAGGTGAGCGACAACGGTCCCGGCATCGATCCCGAGCTTCGCCCGCGCATTTTCGATCCGTTTTTCACGACGCGCGCCAACGGATTCGGCATGGGACTTGCTATTGTACATAGGATTGTCGACCTGCATGGAGGCGTTGTGTGGGTCGACAGCGAGCCCGACAGCGGGTCGACCTTCAGGATCGCCTTACCACGAGCGCAATGAGGCGGTTAGGTTGAGCCCCATGGCGAAAGAGCGGATGCCGCGCCTCTTGATCGTCGAAGACGAGCCTAGCGTCCGCGAGGCGCTGTCGGTTCTCTTCAAGCGCAACAGCTTCGACGTCACGACCACCGCCACCGGCGAAGAGGCGATTGGCTGGCTCGGCGAGCATGGTCCGGTCGACCTCGTGATCACCGATCTTCGCCTTCCCGTCCGCGACGGGATCGCCGTGTTGAAGGCTGCTCGTTCCCAGGACCCCCTCGCCAAAGTGATCGTCATCACCGCCCAGGGCGACGAAGAGTTCGCCATTCAAGCCTGCAACGAGGGGGCCTACCGCTACCTCAAGAAGCCGTACAAGAACCAGGAGCTCGTGCTCAACGCGCGGCAAGCGCTCGAGTTCCACGCGCTCGAGGAGAAGACTGTGCACCTGGCGCGGGAGAACCAGGCGCTCCAGCGAAAGGTCCACGAATCCAGCCGGGCAGAGCCGGTTGGCGCGAGCCCGGCGTTCAAGAAGGTCCTGGTGATCGCCGAGCAAGTGGCGCCGACCGATTCGACGGTTCTG
>JBHEOA010000083.1:0-4028 GCA_046261835.1 Gemmatimonadota bacterium | reverse complement strand
CTGAGGGTGACGGCGTCCACGAACGTGGAATCGACCGCCGCCCCCATCGGCGACTGGTTCTCCTGGACGATCGCAAGGACCGCTTGACCGTCCCACGTCGTTTGCGCCACGGTCCGCGTGGCGTCGAACTCCATGTTTCGGCCCATCACGTCGACCGTCTGGTGATAGCGGAGCGAGCCGGGCTCGACCTCGTCACCGTCGAACGCGTCGATCGTCTCCCCCGTGGCGGTGGCGACCGGTGTGATCTCGACCGTTGCGACGTCGACCGTCATCCCCGCGAGTCGCTCCGCGACCGGCGGCGGCACGTCGTGCTGATAGCGTCCGCCGAGGTGTTCGGCGAGGAACTCCTCGATCTTGGCGAACATCGCGAGGTTGTTTTCCTCGTTGAGGAATCCGTGCCCCTCGTCCGGAGCGACCAGGTACTCGACCGGTCGGTCGTTTTCACGCATCGCAATCACGATCTGGTCGGATTCGCGCTGCTTGACGCGCGGGTCGTTAGCCCCCTGGATGACCAGGAGCGGCGCCTCGATCCGATCGGCGGCTAAGAGCGGCGACTGCGCCCTCATCCTCTCGACGTCCGCGGGATCGTTGGGGTCGCCCACGCGCACCGAGAAGATCGCCTGGACCGGCTTCCAGTACGGAGGGATCGACTCGAGGAGCGTGATGATGTTGGAGGGCCCCACGATGTCGACACCGGCGGCGTAGAGCTCGGGCGTGAACGCCACACCGGCCAGGGTGGCGTAGCCGCCGTACGACCCGCCCATGATCGCGACCTTCTCGGGATCGGCGATCCCCTGCTCGACGAGCCACTGCACCCCGTCGCTCAGGTCGTGCTGCATCGTGCCGGTTCCCCACTGATCATTGCCGAGGTTGAGGAACCGCTTCCCGTAACCGGTCGAGCCGCGGAAGTTGGGCATGAGCACGGCGTAGCCGCGGTTGGCCAGGAACTGAGCGGTGTTGTCGAAGCCCCAGGCATCACGGGCCCAGGGACCGCCGTGCGGCATGACCACGACGGCGAGGTTCTTGGCTTCAACCCCTTTGGGCACCGTCAGGTAGCCCGGGATCTCGACGCCGTCACGGGCGGGGTACCGCACCGGCCGCATCGACGCCATGTGCTCGGTCGGGACGTCGGGCCGCGTCCGGTAGAGGAGCTCGAACGTCCCGGCTTCACGATCGTAGACGTACGTCGCGCTGGGGTCGACGTCAGAGCTTACCGATACGAGCATCAGCTTGCCGTCCTCGATCATCGATCGAAAGCCCAGATCACCTTCGGGCAGCTCTTCCCGAGCGCGCTCGAGGTCCTGCGCGAACTCGTCGCTCTTCGGATACCAGCGGATCCGGTCGCCCATGTAAGCCGTCGCGATCAGCTCCTCAGTCGTCTCCGAGAACAGGGCGTCCGAGATGTCGACCTCGTTCTCCGGATCACTTTCGACCAGCTCCTCGGCGTGCGTTTGTGGATCGAACAGGATGAGGCGCATCAGATCGACGTCGCCCTTGTTCGTGATCATGTAGACGCGGCCGCCGTCCTTGTGGTAGCGGATGGGGCCGCAGGTCTCTACGGGGCTGCAAGTGTAGACGACGGGCAGCGAGTCGCCGTCGACCCTCAGGACCTCGGTGTTTCCGTTCTCGTCGATCCGGATGCCCAGGCGCAGGCTCCCCTCGAGATCGGCGACCCAGCCCGCCACGTTGGCATCGTTCTGGATGACGAGCTCACGCTCGCCGGTGGCCAGGTTCACGCGGTACACGTCGTGGAGCTGAGGATTGCGATCGTTGAGAGCGACCAGGATGTGAGCCGGGTCGTTCTCGGGAACCGCGACGATGCGCGCCTGGACGTCCTCGTAGGGCGTGAGGTCACGGGCGGGCGGCGCTTTGGACCCGGCGGCAGGCGCGGCGGTCGGATCGACGGCATAGACCCGATAGTTCTCGTCCCCCGCTTTGTCCTGCGCGTACAGGATCCATTTGCCGTCCTCGCTCCAGAAGTAGTTGACGACCGGTCGCGCGGTGTCGGCGGTCACGGGGTGCGCGGCGTCGAACGGCTCGTCGATCGCCTTGACCCAGACGTTGAGCTTGTTGTCGAGTTCCCTGAGGAACGAGACCCAGCGCCCGTCGGGCGAGAGCTCGCCGCCCGAGATCTCAGGATTACCGAAGAAGATCTCGCGGTCGACGAGCGGGGGGAGCTGATCGACGTAGGGGAGCGACCCTTCCTGTGCCATTGCCGGCGCCGGGGCACTCACGAAGTGAGTCACGACGAGCGCCAGCACGGGAATGATGAACGACGGGCGGAGTCGAAACATACGGTACCTCGCTGTTGCGGTATGAGGGCCGGCGACCCGGGCCGGCCGAAGGACGACGAATAGACGCGCGGAGGGGCTCGGGCGCTCAACCATCGGACCATCCGCCGGTGTGAACACTCGCCCCATCGGGTTCGAAGATCGCCTCGATCGGCAAATCGAACAGTCGAGCGATCCGGAATGCCAGCGGCAAGCTCGGATCATACTTGTCGCGCTCGATCGCGTGAACGGTCTGGCGCGACACGCCCAGTCGCTCGGCCAGCTCGGTCTGAGACCAATCGCGCTCCGCGCGCAGGACCCGGAGCCGGTTTCTCATCGATACCTCAGCCGGGCGAGGAAGTACGCCGGCACATAGAGCAGGAACATGAAGGGCCACACGTCCCCCACCGTCCACGCGCGCACGAAGCCCGCTTTTTGGAGATACTCGACGAGGAGGCCGAGCAGCATGGCGGAGGGGAAGGCGATCGCCAGCGCATCGAGCTGGATCCGCCGCTGAAGCTCGTCGAGCCGACGGACCCCCGCCACCATGACGACGATCGTGGTTCCCCACAGGACAACCGGGATGACCGCGAGGGCGAGACGGGCCGCCGGGTCGAGGAAGCGATTCTCGAGCGCCCAGCTCACGCCGAAGATGGCGGCCATGGTGACGATCCCGACGGGGAGGAGCCAGCGCGTGTAGCGCTTGGCTTCGGTCGACGAACAGGCTGTTTCCATGGGGTGGAACCTCCGTGAGGGGTTCAGCCGGCTGGCGTCCCCCGCCAGTCTCGCTTGTCATTCTGACAATTACGCTTGAATAAAAGTCGCGCATACTGTACTGCTTGGCCGGTAAATCTTGAAGAGGCAACGGGTCGTGATTCAGAGGAGCAGGAGAAACTTGATCCCTGCCACGACGAGGACGACGGCGAGGAGGCGCCGGATCGCGGGGCGGCTCAGGCGGCGGCTCCCCAGTCGTGACCCCGTGAACCCGCCGACTCCCGCCGCGAGGGCGAGGAAGCCGAGCTCCGGGCCCGGTGTCACGCCGCGCGTGGCGAAGAAGGCTCCCAGCCCGGAGATCGAGTTGACGAGAATGAAGACGGCCGATGCCGCGGCGGTCTCGCGTGCGCCGGCCCATCCCGCGGCGAGCAGGAGCGGGCTCAGGAAGATCCCGCCTCCGACTCCCGTGAGCCCGGCCAGGGCGCCCAGACCTGCGCCCACTGGAAGAGCGAGCCCGACGGGTGGCGGTCGCACCCCCGGTTCCGAAGCTCGAGTCGCGGTTCGAAACAGGTGGAAGGCGCCATAGAGAAGGACGAGGCCGACCAATCGTTTGTAGATCGGGTCGGGCAGGGTCAGAGCGCCGCCCAACGCGGCGGCGGGGACCGCGGTCACGGCGAATGGCCAGAACAGCCGCCACGAGAACCAGCGCGCGAACTGCCACGAGGCGAGGCTCGCGACAAGGATGTTGAGCGCGAGCGCGGTCGGGCGCATGACGGCGGGCGCGACCCCGACGAGCGCCATCGCCGCTAGGTATCCCGAGGCGCCGCCGTGCCCGACCGACGCGTACAGGAGCGCGATGGCGCCCACGAGGACGACGAGGAGCCACGACTCCGGAGTCATCGCCGATCCTCACTCGCCGCCGTCATGCGGGCTTCGGCTCGCCAGCTGTCAACGTCGTTCCGCTCGCGCCGCGACGAAGTGGCCGGTGCGAAATCGTAGCGGGGTTTCACCCAGCCGCTCGAAGGCGACCGCGAAACGAAGGAA
>JBHEOA010000082.1:0-17255 GCA_046261835.1 Gemmatimonadota bacterium | reverse complement strand
GGCCGAGCTGGTCCAGCTCGAGCAGCGCTACCGCGGGCGCATGCTCGTGCGGTCGAAGTGCATGCCGGCGATCATGCGGCGTGCCTGGGAGGACGACCCCGACTCACCCCTCCTCGCATACGCCACCCGGTGCCCGTGCGGGGTCCAGTACTGCCGGATCACGCCCGAGGGAAAATTGACGCCTTGTCCCTATCTCCCCGAGGTGGCGGGCGACCTGCGCCGATCATCGTTCCGCGAGATATGGGAGGGTTCGGAGGTGTTCAGCCGCCTCCGTTCAGGCGGGCTTGGCGGACGCTGCGGCCGCTGCGAGTACCGACAGGTGTGCGGTGGCTGCCGCGCCCGGGCGTTCGCCGAATCGGGCGATCTGCTCGCCGAAGACCCCGCCTGCGGCTACGACCCCGTGGGCGATCGGCCGGTCGTCCAGCCGCGCGGCCTGACTGGGACCTCTGGTGACGAGCCGCCGGTGACGTATGGCGCGACGGCCCGGAACCAGCTCGAATGGGACGACGACGCCCGCAGCCGAATGGAGCGTGTGCCGTCGTTCGTTCGCGGCGTCGTCGTGGCGCGAGTCGAGGCCTTTGCCGCCGCCCATGGCCGTGAGCGAGTAACCGTGTCCCTCCTCGACGAGGTGCGCTCCGCGATGCCAGTCGACTTCTCCAAGCGTCGGCCGTTCTTCTTGAGGACCAGCGAGGAGCGGTGAGCGATGGCCCGCTACACCGCCGAGATCGAGTGGCACCGGGTCGAGATCGACGTGAGCGCCTGGTCGGGGATGGAAATTGTCTCATACGACGGAAAGGAGGTATCCCGGCGACGGTGAGTCATCGGCGCGGCACCGGCGGCGTGACCGCGATCGCCGCTCTTGTGGGCGTCGCTCTCCTCGTGCCGGCCCTGCCGGCGCTGGCGCAGGAAGCCGAAGCGGTGGCCCGCGACTACGGGAACTTCCCCTGGATCGGCGGGCGCGCGGCGGTGTGGATCGCGGCCGAGGTCCACCTCATGTTCGCGGCGTTCGTCCTGGGCGTGCCGATGTTCGCGGTGGTCGCCGAGGCGATCGGCATCTTCTCGAAAGACGACCGATACGACCGGCTCGCCAAGGAATTCACCCGGCTCCTTCTGATCGCCTACAGCGCGACCGCAATCTGGGGCGCGGTCCTGCTCTTCTTCCTCACCACGCTGTACCCCCGGTTCTGGTCACACATGACCTCGATCTTCGAGATCTCGATGTGGGCCTACGTGGGACTCTTCTTCCTCGAGTCGTTCACCCTCTACCTCTACTACTACGGCTGGGACCGCTGGAAGGCGGGCCGTCCCAAATTGGCTCACTGGTCGCTCGGAATCCTGCTCAACGTGTGGGGCACGATCGTCATGTTCATCGCCGACAGCTGGCTCAGCTACATGATGAGCCCGCCCGAGCAGCTCCAGGTGGCCGAAGGGCTCTCCGAGGTGTCGCGGCTCTGGATCGCGATCACAAACGCGACCTGGATGCCGATCAACATCCATCGTCTGATCGCCAACGTCGTGTTCGGCGGCTCGATCGCCGCCGCCTACGCCGCCTACCGGTTCCTCGCTGCCGAGAGTGACGAGGAGCGCGCTCACTACGACTGGATGGGCTACGTCGGCAACCTGATCGCGATCGGGGCTCTCATCATCCTTCCCTTCGCCGGCTATTACCTGGGGCGCGAGATCTACGAGTACAACCAGCAGATGGGAATCACGATGATGGGCGGCTTCATGAGCTGGCTCTGGATCATCCAGGCGTTCCTGATCGGGGTCCTGTTCCTGGCCGGCAACTACTACCTGTGGGTCGGGATGCAGCGTATACCGGGCGCCGAGCGGTTCCTGCCGTACACGAAATGGATGCTGATCGTACTGATCCTCGGGGTGATCGTCTGGGCCACGCCCCACACCATGATCGCCGATCGCGCCGAGCTCGAGGCGATGGGAGGCTCCCACCATCCGTTCCTCGGCGTTCTCGGCGTCATGAGCGCCAAGAACACGGCCGTCAACTTGATGATCCTGACCACGTTCCTGTCGTTCCTGATGTACCGCCGCGCCAACAAACGACCGATTGCCACATGGGCGCGGACGGGCACGATCGTCCAGGCAGCGTTGTTCGTGATCGCCGCTGCGGTCGTCCTCTTCTACGGGATCTACGGTTACTTCGTGACCGCCATCGTGCGGATCGGCTTCAGCGTCTATCAGGTGCTGGCGGTCCTGTTCACGATCCTAGCGGTTATCGGGATCGACATCGCCATGCTGAGACGCGCCGAGTCGCGCGGCGCGATTCGCTGGGGAAGCATGCCGCCGCGCTCTCAGTACGCCCTGTTCGTGCTCGTCGTCACGTTCACGTGGCTCATGGGCCTCATGGGGTTCGCGCGGAGCGGGATCCGCCAGCACTGGCACGTCTGGGAAGTGATCCGCGACACGAGTGCTTCGGCGGCGACACCGGCGCTCGGATACGCCGCCCAGATGATCTCGGTTTGCGTTCTCGTCTTCCTCGGCTTGATCGCTTTCATCTTCTGGCTGGGCGGACTGGTCGAGAAGCCGGCGCTCGTGCCCAAGGTTTCGACCCCGCCCGGCGAGACACGGCTCGCGTCGGCAGGAGACTAGAGTGGCGCGGCGCCAGGGTCTCTGGGGAATCAACCTGCGGATCGGCGCGGTCGTCCTCGGGACGATCGGCCTTTATACGCTGGTCGCCAACACGATCCCCCAGATCGAGTCGGAGGTGCCCGAGGAGCTCTCGTTCACGGGCGAGATCACGCCCGAGCAGTTGATCGAGGCGGGTCAGGAGCTCTACGAAGGCGCGGGCGGCTGCACGGCGTGCCACGGCCTCGGCACGCGAGCGCCGAACCTCCTGGCGGGACAGGCAACGGAAGGGCCCATCGGCGCACGCTGCGCGCAGCGTGTTCAGGGAATGGCCTGCAAGGAGTACCTGTACCAATCCATGACCGAGCCCAACGAGCACGTCGTCGAAGGGTTCCAGCCGATCATGCCCGACATGCGCCGCACACTCTCCAACGAGCAGATCTGGGCGCTGATCGCCTACCTCGAGAGCCAGGGCGGGGAAGTGACGGTCACCGCCGCCGACATCTCGCGGACCGCCGAAGCGCCGCCTCCGGGCGGAGCTGCGGCGGGAGGCGCTCCAGCTGGCAGCGCTCCGGGCTCCGCGACGACCGACCCGATGGCGCTCTTCCAGGAATTCGGCTGCCTCGCCTGCCACAAGCTCGGTGACCAGGGGCAAGTGGTGGGGCCGCCGTTCGACGGGATCGGAGCGCGTCGCGATGCCGCCTACATCCGGCGCTCGATCCTCGATCCGGCGACCGACGTTCCCGAGGGATTCGAGCAGCTGGCGGGCGTCATGCCGCGCGATTTCGGTCAGCGGATGACCGCCGCTCAGCTCGAATCGATCGTCCAGTTCCTGTCCGAGCAGAGGTGAGATGAGGCGCTGGCTCGAGCATCCGTTCTGGCAGGCGATTCTGATCCTCGTCATCGCCTACGTATTGATCGTGTTCGGGATCGCGTACGTACCACCGCTCCTGGGGATCCATAGTGCTCCGGTTCCGAGCTCGGTCGTTCTTCAGTTCATGCTCACAGTCCTCGCGGGGATCCTGATCTACGTGAGCGACAGCGAGGAGAAGTGGAAGCGGTTCCAGGAGCCGCTCCACGCCACGATGGTGGATCCTGGGAAGCGCTACCTGCGGCTTGGTCTGCTGGTAGCCATCCCGTTGCTGGTGGGATGGGTGGCGTTCCAGCAGGTACGCGAAACCGTGGCAGCGCCTCCCTCACTGCGTTCGATTCACCCCGCGCCCCCCTCCGCGATCACCTTCCGCGGCAGATCGCTCACGCTGGCGGGGATCGACAACCCGCTGCGTGCCGACGGCTCGATCGCCGAGGACTACGAGCGGGGCAAGGAGATCTACTATCGAAACTGCATCGCCTGTCACGGCGACGCCCTCGACGGTCAGGGCCACTATGCCCATGGATTCACGCCGCAACCGCTTCCATTCACCGGTACCGGTACGATTGCCCAGCTAACGGAGAGCTTCGTCTTCTGGCGGATCGCCAAGGGTGGACCCGGACTTCCGAAAGAGGGAACACCGTGGAACTCCGCCATGCCGGCTTGGGAGGAGTTCCTGTCTGAGGAGGAGATATGGGCAGTCATCATCTTCCTCTACGAGCAAACCGGAAATCCCCCGCGGACGTGGGCTGAGGCGGGGGAGCCGGAGGCGGAACCGTGACGGTCCGATCTCGTGAGGCATCGTGGTGTCGGCGGTCGGGGCATGGAGTCTCCGAGACGCCACCATTGGATGTCGACGGACCGGTTGCCTTGATGGCTGCACCTTCCGGTTCTGCCCCCGGACCCGGTTTTAACGTCTCGGAGACACCCTGCCCCGACCGCCGCCGCTTCGGTGCTACGCGCGTCCGGATCGCTGCGGGGTCGCCTCCGCGCACCCCACGCTTCCGCGACCCGAAGAGCGACGGGCGATCGGGGGAGGTCCCACGGAGGCGTTCAAACCGGGTGCTTCTGACGTGGGAGCGATCGGTAATACCGTATTGGTTCGTCCGATGCGGGACGGTGGCGCCTCCGAGGGGCCTCCCTCGATCGCCGGTCACCCTCCGAGCTCCCGGAACCGTGCGATGAGGCGGGTCGCGGTCGTGCTGGTGGCGATCGTGGCGCTGGTCGTGTTGGCGTCCACGGCCGCGCAGCAGGAGCAGGTGCCTGCGGGTAAGGCAACGTACGACAAATGGTGCGCCGGCTGTCACGGCGTTGACGGAAAGGGTCAGGGGCCCGCGGCCGGCACGATGCTCCCGCGGCCGCGCGACTTCACCACCGCGCTCTACCAGATCCGCTCGACCCCGAGCGGAGCCCTTCCCACCGATGAGGACCTCCTCGCGATCGTCGACCACGGCATGCCGGGTACGGCGATGCCCGGTTGGAGCGAACAGTTGAGTCAGGGCGAGCGCAGCGACCTGGTGACCTATTTGAAGAGCCTTTCGCCCGCGTTCGAGCGCGAGCCAGCCGAGCCGGTCGATCTCGGCGACGAACCCGGCGCGAGCGAGGAAGGACTCGCTGAAGGGCGGCAGTTCTTCGAGAAAATCGAATGCTGGAAGTGTCACGGTCTCGTCGGCCGGGGGGACGGCCAGTCCGCGCCGACCCTCGAGGACGATCAGGAGCACCCGATCCGCGCTGCCGATCTGACCGAGAGCTGGAACTTCAACGGCGGCGGGACGACGGAGGACATCATGCGACGCCTCATGACCGGCCTCAACGGGACGCCGATGCCGGCCAATGCGGATCTGATCGACGCGGAGTTCATGACGCGCGAGCAGCTATGGCGCGTCGCGCAGTACGTACGGAGCCTCTCCCCCGAGGAGCCGCCGGTGGTGCGAGAGGTCGTACGCGCGGCGCGCATCGACGGCGAACTCCCCACGGCCACCGACGACCCTGCATGGCAGGAGATCGAGCGTTACTATATCCCGCTCGTGGGTCAGATCGTCATCAAGCCGCGCTGGTTCGCTCCCACCGTAGATGGAGTGTGGGTGCAGGCGCTCCACAACGAGCGCGAGATCGCGGTGCGCCTGGCGTGGCACGACCCATCGCGGAGCCCCGATCCCAGATGGGACGAGTGGACCGCGAAGGTGCGCTCGACCATGGAGCCGGAGCTCGGAGAGCCGCCGGCGTCGCCGGAGGAATCAGCAGCCGGGGAGTCGGCCGCCTTGGTGGAGGCGGCTGACGCCACGGATGCGGAGGTAGCGGCCGACACGAGCGCCGCGCCAGCGGCTCCAGTAGCGCCGGCCGGGACGCTCCCCGACGTCGTCGCGGTCCAGTTCCCGACCACGATTCCCGACGGCATGGAGCGGCCCTACTTTATGATGGGAAGCGATCGCGATCCGGTCTACCTGTGGCGGTGGCGGAGCGACCGGGATGCGGGGGAGGAGGCGGTCGCCCGTGGATTCGCTTCGATCGAGCCGCTGGCCACAGGCGAAAGCACGCTCGCCGTGGCCGATACCTTCGATCAGGGGGAATGGAGGGTCGTCCTTCGACGCGCTTTGAACCCAGGCGGCATCGAGGATCGGCTCCAGTTCGAGTCCGGCCGGCCCATCCCCCTCGCCCTCTTCGCCTGGGACGGCTCCAACGGTGAGTCGGGGACGGAGGGGGCAATCAGCACGTGGTATTTCCTGTACCTGGACCGACCGACATCGCCGAAGGTGTACGTTGCACCCCTCGTCGCTACGCTCCTCGCCGCCGCGCTCGGCGTCGTGGTCGTGACGCGGGCGCAGCGGCGGGCGCGTGGCGGCGGCCGAAGGTCATGATAAAGGCGCCCAGCGCCTAGAACCCGAGGAGGAAGGATGCGAGGAATGGATTGGAAAGCGTGGCGTCTGGCTCTGGCGACGGGGCTCGTCATGGCGTTGTCCGCTGCTTGTGGTGGAGGTGGGGAAGAGGCCGAACAGACAGAGGGGGAACCGACCGAAGAGGCGGGGCCCGTCGTCTCTCCGGACAGCGCGGCCACGATCACCGGCTCGATCACGTTCCAGGGTCCTGCACCGCCGGCCGAGCCGATCGACATGAGCGAGGAGCCGACCTGCGCCGAGAAGCACACCGAGCCACCGGCCCAGCAGGTAGTCGTCGTCGGATCGGGTGGCGAGCTCGCCAATGTGTTCGTCTACGTCAAGGAAGGTCTGGCGGCGCGTGACTGGCCCACGCCGAGTGATGGTGTAACGATCGACCAACAGGGCTGCGAGTATCATCCGCACGTTCTGGCGATTCAGACGGGACAGCCGCTGATCATCAAGAACAGCGACGGGATCCTGCACAACATCAACACGCAGCCGACCGTGAATCAGGGCTTCAACATCAGCCAGCCGGTCGAGATGGAGACCGAGCGCGAGTTCTCCGCGGCGGAGGTCATGATCCCCGTCAAGTGCGACGTCCACGGATGGATGGAAGCCTACATCGGCGTCCAGGACCACCCTTACATGGCGGTCACGGGCGAGGACGGGAGCTTCTCCCTCGCCAACCTTCCGCCGGGTGAGTACATCATCGAGGCGTGGCACGAGCGGTACGGCACGCAGACCCAGACGGTGACGGTGGGACCCCAGGAGTCGAAGGAGATCTCGTTCACGTTCTCCTCAGGCACCGCCAACCGTGTTCCTTTGGGGGAGCCGGTCGATCTGCACGATCACGGGGCGACGCAGCATGAGGGCGCGCACTCGAGACCGATCACCTCAGCTCGGCGCTAGCGGCAGGAGAACGGCATGAACTGGAGCTGGATGCTTCCCGAGCCCGCTTCGAGACTGGGTTCGGAGATCGACTCCATCTACTACCTGATCCTCGTGATCACCGGGGCGATCTTCTTTCTCGTCGAGATCGGGCTGGTCGTATTCATGGTCCGTTACCGTCACAAGGAGGGCCGACAGGCGGCCTATACGCACGGCCACACCAAACTCGAGGTCGTGTGGACGCTGGTCCCCTTCGTGCTGGTCCTCGTCATCGCCTTCATGAGCATGAATGTCTGGTTGGAGGCCAAGGCGGCGGAGCGGACCCGGGTGGCCGAAGAAGCGTACCCCCTGCGCGTCACGGCGAAACAGTTCGAGTGGAATGTCACCTACCCGGGACCCGACGAACGGCTCGACACAGATGACGATTTCACGAAGCGAAACCAGCTCCACCTCGCGGTCGGACGGGGTGTTCGCATTCAGTTAACCGCCGAGGACGTGATCCACTCGTTCTTCCTCCCCGATTTCCGCGTCAAGCAGGACGCTGTGCCGGGCATGATGATCCCGGTCTGGTTCCAGCCGACTCGAACAGGGGAGTTTCCGCTCGGTTGCGCCGAGCTGTGCGGGCTCGGCCACTATCGGATGAAGGGTTCAGTGACGGTTCACGAGCAGGAAGCGTTCGATCAGTGGGTCGCGGGGGAGGCGGGCGGGGCGACGCCGGCGCCTCCGGCACCCGCCGACACAGCCAAGGTCGAGTTGGAAGGAGAATCCCGATGAGCGCCCCCTCGAGCACGTCTACGGCCGTCGCCTCGACGCTGCGCCGCGACTTCCAGCACTGGGCGGACCCGGCGCATCCGGACGATCGGCCTTTCCTTCGGAAGTACGTCTTCTCGACGGACCACAAAGTCATCGGCAGTCAATTCCTGATCATGAGCATCTTCTTCCTGTTCGTGGGCGGGGCGCTGGCGATGATGATGCGGTGGCAGCTCGGCTTCCCCGGCCAGCCGCTGCCCGGCGGAGGAATTCTGCCTGAGACAATGGCGGCCCAGGGAATCATCCTGCCCGAGTTCTACAACTCGCTGATCACGATGCACGGCACGATCATGATCTTCTTCGCAATCATGCCGCTGTTGGTGGGAACGTTCGGCAACTGGCTAATCCCGCTCCAGGTCGGGGCCTCCGACATGGCGTTCCCACGGCTCAACATGATGTCGTTCTGGACCGCCGTGCCGGCGGGCTTGATCATGATGGCCAGCTTCTTCGTGACGGCCGGCGCGTCAGCGGCCGGGTGGACCGGATATGCGCCCCTCTCGGCCGTGCCCGAGTACAGCGGCGTCTACTGGGGCCAGAAGCTGTGGTGCATCTCGCTGATCATCCTCGGCTTCTCCTCGCTCATGGGCGCGGTCAACTACATCACGACCATTGTCAACATGCGGGCGCCGGGGCTCAGTTGGATGCGGTTACCGCTGACGGTGTGGGCCCTGTTCATCACCTCGATCCTGGTCCTGCTCGCGATGCCGGTCCTGGCGGGAGCGCTGATCATGCTGCTGTTCGACCAGCTGATCGGCACGTCGTTCTTCATCCCCGAGACTGGTGGGCAGCCACTGATGTGGCAGCACCTCTTCTGGTACTTCGGTCACCCGGAGGTCTACATCCTGATCCTGCCCGCCTTCGGCATCGTCTCCGAGGTGCTCGCCAACGGCGCACGGAAACCCGTCTTCGGATACAAGTTCATGGTTGCCGCCATCGCGTCGATCGCCTTCCTGGGGTGGATAGTGTGGGGGCACCACATGTTCATGAGCGGGATGAACCCCCTGCTGGGGGCCACCTTCATGGTGTCGACGATGCTGATCGCAGTGCCGACGGCGATCAAAGTGTTCAACTGGATGGGAACGCTGTGGCGCGGGAACATCCACTTCCACGCCCCGATGCTGAACGCCGTCGCATTCGTCTCCACGTTCGTGGTCGGCGGGCTGTCGGGGATCTTCATGGCATCGACGCCGGTCGACATCCACATCCACGACACCTACTTCATCGTCGCCCACCTCCACTACGTGCTCTTCGGGGGGAGCCTGTTCGCGATCTTCGCGGGGATCTACTTCTGGTTCCCGAAGTTCTTCGGGCGGATGATGAACCAACGTCTGGGGATCGTGCACTTCGTGCTGACCTACGTTTTCTTCAACCTGACGTTCTTCCCGATGCACAACATCGGCCTGGTCGGCCACATGCGACGGCTCTACGACCCGACGCAGTACGAGTTCCTCGCCGCGATCCAGCCGATGAACGAGTTCATCTCCTTCTCGGCGTTCATGCTCGGCGCCGCCCAGCTCGTCTTCCTGGTCAACTTCGTGTGGTCGCTGTTCGCTGGGCGGAAGGCGCCGGCCAATCCGTGGCGGGCCAACACGCTCGAGTGGTCGCTTCCCAGCCCGCCGCCCCACGGGAACTTCGAGAGCATGCCGATCGTCTACCGAGGTCCGCACGAGTACAGCGCGCCCGCGGCGGCCGAGGACTACTGGCCTCAGAACCTGCCTCCCACCGAGCGACCCAGTCCTGAGCCTCAGCCGGCGAAGGTGACCGCTTGAACGCCCAGCCGCACGCCCACGCCTTGCCTCTCCCCTCCGGCCACCCCATGGAGGGGATGAAGGTCTACAACATGAAGCTCGGGATGTGGGTGTTCCTCCTCTCCGAGGTCATGTTCTTCTCGAGCCTGATCGGGGCCTATATCATCCTTCGTTTCGCTCACCCCGAGCAGTGGGCCGAACCGGGCGTCGTGCTGAACGTGCCCCTGACCGCGTTCAACACGTTTCTCCTCATCTGCAGCTCCGTCACGATGGTCAAGGCGTTCGCCGCGATCGAGCACGGCGACCAGCGGATGCTGAAGCGCTGGCTATTGGCGACGATCCTCCTCGGCGCGACGTTCGTCGGGATTCAGGTCTACGAGTACATCAAGCTGATCGAGCATGGGTTCGTGCCGAACGCGGCGGCTTATGCCGCGCCCGGCGGCCCGCTCTACGGCTCGACCTTCTACACTATGACCGGGTTCCACGGGACCCACGTAACGATCGGCGTCCTGTGCATGATCTTCACCACGATCCAGGCGTTCCGTGGGAAGTACACGAAGGACGATTACGGTGGAGTGGAGATTATGGGTCTCTACTGGCACTTCGTTGATCTGGTGTGGATCATCCTGTTCACCATCGTCTACCTGATCTGATCGTGTCGGCCGCCGAAAACGCCCAATCTCTGCGTTGCCCTCCTCGGACTTCGCTGCGGCGTAGGCTTCACTACGCCTCGCTCGTCCTCGTCGGGACGCCTTGATCTTGGACGTTTTGGGCGGCCTTCCGTTTCAGTTCGCGGTCGGATCGCATCGAGTTCATGTAGTTCCGACCCTTCACGCTGAGAAGGAGCTCTGATGGCGGAAGAGACGACGATCGGGCGGAAGCAGCCGAAGTATTTCCTGATCTGGTTTTACCTGCTGATCCTGACGGTTGCCGAGGTGACGGTGGCGTTCGTGTCGCGCCTGCCCGAGACGATCCTCATTCTGATCCTCCTCTTTCTAGCGGTGTGGAAAGCGGCTCTCGTGGCGATGTACTTCATGCATCTCAAGTTCGAGCCTCCACGCCTCGTCGTGATGATCCTCCTCGCCATCCCGCTCGCGCTCCTGCTGACGATCGCAGTCGTCATCGCTGACGTTTGAACATGGCGCCCATGGAGGGCATGCTGTGGGCAACGCTCTTCATGGCAGGCGTGCCGCTCGCGATCGGCATCGGGGTTCTCGTTCTCCTCTTGCGGCGACACCGTAGGTGACCCGCTCCTCCCTTATCGGATTCCATCGAGTGCTGATCAGTGCGGGGATCCTCTTCTGCGCGGGCTTCGCGGCGTGGGCCTTCCACGCGGCAGCGGCCGGCGGTCGGGTTTCGATGTGGACTCTGGGAACTGTGTTCGCGATCCTCGCGATCGGTCTCGGGGTATACCTCTGGAACCTGCGCCGTATCCTCGGGTACGGCGAATCCCCGACTCGTCGCCGATAGAATCCTGCGGACCGCGCGACGCGCGGGAAATTCCTCGTTCTACGCTCTCCAGGAGATCCTGCGATGCGCGGCTCGTTCCTTGGTTTTGCAATGCTCCCCCTGGTCCTTGTGGCGACGCTCAGTGCCCCGGCTATTCCACGACTCGACCCCGTCCACTACGAGATCGACCCCGAACACAGCAACGTGATGTTCAAGGTGAAGCACCTCGCGGTCTCGACCGTTACCGGGCGCTTCAATCGTTTCGCCGGCTCGTTCTGGTACGATGCCACCCAGCCCGGAACGACTCGCGTCACCGCAACCGCCGATGTGGCCTCGATCGATACCGACAACGCGAGGCGCGACGACCACTTGCGTTCAGAGGACTTCTTCTGGGCCGAACAGCACCCCACGATGACCTTCGAGAGCCGGGAGGTGCGAAAGATCAGGGACGACGGGTTCGAGGTCGTCGGAGACCTGACGATCCGCGGTGTCACCCGTTCGGTCGTGCTCGAAGTCGAGATCGAGGGCGTAGGGCGCGGCACGCGGGGCGAACCGGTAATGGGGCTCACCGCGACCACGGAGATCAACCGGTACGATTTCGGACTGCTTGGAACCGGGCGATCGAATCCGGCGGATGGGTCGTGGGCGACGAGGTGCAGATCGTGCTCGAGCTCGAGGCCCGCGGGGCGTAACGTTTCACTCCCCTCACGTGTCGTAAGGGCGCCGCGTTGGAAACGGTCGCCGATCTCGTGCGGCGGGCTCGTGACGGCGACGGTGAAGCATTTGCCGGTCTCGTCCGGCGCTACCTCCGCGCGGCCCGGGCCGTGGCGCTCGCCGAATTAGGCGAACCGTCCGACGCCGAAGACGCCTGCCAGGACGCTTTCGTCACGGCGCTCGAGCGCCTCGAGGAATGCAGCCGGCCGGAGCGGTTCGGCGGGTGGTTGATGCAGATCGTGCGGAATCGGGCGCGTAACCTCAGACGTAGTCGGAACGTGCGGGCGACCGCGTCCTTGGACGAGATCGCCTCGAGCGCGCCTGGACCCTCGGCCGAACGGGTCGAGCTGCGCGATCGGCTCGAGCGAGCTCTGGCGGAGCTGCCGGCCGTCCAGCGTGAGATCGTCCTGCTCCACGATCTCGAGGGCCTGCGTCACGCGGAGATCGCGGACGCACTCGGCATGACCGAGGGAGCTTCGCGAGTGAGTCTCCATCGTGCGCGAACGGCGTTGCGCGCCGCCCTGGCACCGATACGACCGGAGGAACGATGAGCGACGAACAGATCGATCTCAGCACCATGGAATGGAAGCTGGAAACGGGACGCGAAGAAGAGCTCGCCGAGCGGATCCTCGCTGCGTCCGGTCCCACCCTGGCTCGGCGCTCAGCGACCGCCAGGTCGACGTTCGATCTGACGCGCTGGCTCCGACCCGTGCTCGCCGCCGCCGCCGTTTTGGCGGCTCTGTCGATCGCAACGATCCAGCGAATAGAGCGCGACGGTTCATCATCATACGGAGTGACGGAGGATGCTCTCAACCTTCCCTCCCCGGTCGGCGAATGGATCGCCCGCGACGACGCACCTGGCATGGGTGAGCTGCTCGCCTTGACGTCCGAAAGCGAGGAATAGCGATGAATCGAATCACTCGGAGTCGGCTGTCGCTAATCGTGCTCCTGATCGTGACCTTCGTGAGCGGCGGGCTCGCCGGCGCCGCTGGCGATCGATTGCTCCACGCCGACGAGGCGCCGCGACGTCAGCACCGTGACCGCGGCAAGCGAAATGGCATGGAACGGCTCCTCGAGACCCTCGACTTGACCGCGGGGCAACAGGTGGAGGTCCAGCGCATACTCGGAAGCCACCGCCCACAGATTGAGGCCATTTGGAATTCCTGTAAGCCCAGGATCGCTGCTCAGGTCGATTCCACGAACGCGGAGATCCGCGCTCTCCTCACGCCCGCACAGCGGGAAGCTTTCAACCGTGAGCTGCAGGCGCTCGAAGAACGCCGCCGGGATCGAGACGACTCCCCGGAGAAGGAACGATGAAAGCCGGGGCCGTCGCTGTATTCCTCGTCGTGGTCCATGCGTCTTTCGTGCTAGCGCAGGATCCACCGCCCGCGGACAACGAGATCCAGCTCACGCTGGAGGAGGCGGTCGCGCGAGCACTCGAGCATGATCCCATCGTCGTCGCCGCCCGCGGCGCCGTCCGCGCGGCCGAGTCCGGTGAGCGGGTCGCTCTGGGAGCGTTCCTGCCCTCTCTTTCCGCTGTGACGACGACGAGCCGGACGAGCAGCGAGCGGTTCAATCCTCAGACCGGAACCTCGGTCACCGGCTCCTCGACCAGCCTCAACGCCGGGCTGTCGAGCTCGCTCCCCCTCGCCATCGGGGGTGGCCAGGTCGCCGATCGGAGAAGCGCCCGCGCGACGACCGCGGCCGCCGAGGCGACGTTCCAGGAGCGTCGCTACGACGCCGCGCTCGCCGCCGAGACGGCGTTCTACGAAGTCCTCCGCGCGGACGAGCTCATCGGGGTGGCTCAGGTGCGCCTCGAGCGGGCCAGCGACGGTCGCGAGGCTTCGGAGCGAAGGCTCGAGGCCGGGGTCGCCACGCGATCGGACGTCCTCCGATCCCGGCTCGAGGAGTCGGACGCGCGGCTTCAACTCGCCACCGCCCGGTCCGACCGCCGCACTGCGGCCCATGCATTGGGCCGCTTGGTCGGCGAGGATGGCCCGGTCGGAGCAATCCCGCCCGATCGCGCCGTTCCGCGCCCACTCGCGATCGACCGCGGAGCGCTCGTCGAGTTGGCGGCGACCGCGCCCAGCGTCGCGGCCGCCGAGTCGCGGGCGGCAGCGGCCGCCGCCGTGGTCAGCGCCGCACGCTCGGACTACTTGCCGACGCTCAATCTCTCGTGGGGTACGGACTGGTTCAACGACAGGTTGACGTTCTCCGACGCCCGTGATTCGTGGAACGTTCGCGCGGGACTCTCATGGCCGCTCTTCAACGGTTTCCGCCGCGAAGACGTCGTCACTCGAGCAAGAGTCGAGGAGGCGACGGCGCGAGCCGAGGCCGCGGACGCGCGCCGAGCGGCCCGCGCGGAGGTCGAGCGGCTGCTCGCAGCGATCGACCTCGCGGAAGAGTCGCTCGCATTGGCCGAGGAATCGGTCGAGGTCGCGCGGGAAGACCTGGAGGTCCAGGAGGAACGCTATCGCGTGGGGGCTTCGACGATCCTCGATCGAGTGACGTCCCAGCTCGCCCTCGCTGAGGCGGAGGCCGCCGCGGTCGAGGCGAGATTCGATTACGAGGTCGCGCGCGCCGAGCTCGAGGCGCTCGTCGGGAGGTCGTTGTGATCGGGAGGATGGCGGTCGTGGCCGGCCTGGCCGCCGTGGCGGCGTGCGGCGGTGGGGAAGCGACCGAAGAGGCCGACTCCGAGATCGCAGTTGCCGAGCGGACCGACCTCGAGGTTCGCGTCGAGGCGGCCGGGCTCGTGGAACCGATCCTGGTCGTCGAGGTCAAGTCGAAGGCGACGGGGGAGGTCCAGTCGCTCCTCGTGGAGACGGGCGACGTCGTCGAGCGAGGGGAGCTCCTGGCCACGATCGATCCGCGCGACGCGCGGACCGAGCTGACGCAGGCCCAGGCCAATGCTCAGGCGGCGCAGGCACGCCTCTCCAACGCGCGGATTCAGCTCGATCGCGCGCGTGAGCTCAGGGACGCCCAGATCATCACCGAGGTGGAATACGAGACCGCTCTGCTCGAGGCGACCAACGCCGAAGCCGAGCTCGTGCGAGCGCGGACGGCGCTGAGCCTGGCGCAGGAGCGGATGGGCGACGTCACGATCCGCGCCCCGATCGAGGGAACGATCATCGAGAAGACGGTCGAGGTCGGTCAGATCGTCGCCTCCGCGAGCCAGAACGTCTCGGGTGGCACCACGCTCCTCAAGATGGCAGACCTCTCGATGATGCAGGTCCGGGCGCTGGTCGACGAGACCGACATCGGGCGCGTCGAGGCGGGGATGGCGGCGACCGTCATGGTAGAGGCGTATCCGCAGCAGACGTTCCGTGGCGAGGTGCTGAAGGTGGAGCCGCAGGCGGTCGTCGAGCAGAACGTTACGATGTTCCCCGTGCTGGTCCGCCTCGACAACGAGGAAGGGCTCCTCAAGCCCGGCATGAACGCTGAGGTGGCGATCGACGTCGCGATGCGCGAGGACGTCGTCGTGATTCCCAATGCCGCCGTGGTAGCGCCACTCGAGGCGGCCGCAGCGGCGGAAGCGCTGGGGCTCGATCCGGAAGCGCTCGGGATGGGCTTCGGGCCCGGGGACGGAGGTGGCTTCGGAGGTGGAGAACCGGGGGGCGGCGCGGCGGGCGGCAACGCGGGCGCGG
Source organism: Gemmatimonadota bacterium (assembly GCA_046261835.1). Taxonomy (GTDB): domain Bacteria; phylum Gemmatimonadota; class Gemmatimonadetes; order JACCXV01; family JAHWKZ01; genus JBHEOA01. The sequence goes on along the minus strand of JBHEOA010000082.1, from coordinate 1,672 downwards.
TTCGCCCGGCCGCAGCCGGTCGCCGAAACGCGGATCGCCCTGGCGGCGCAGTTGGGGCCCCGGAAGCCGGCGGCCGGGAAACGAGCCTGTCCCCTGAATGCGCGGCGCTGATCCAGCGGGTTCGGTCCGCCGGCGAGCGGCCGAGCGAGGAGGATCGGGTCCGCGTCCAGGAATGCCAGCGCGAGGCGGGAGGTTCCGGCGCCGGGGGCGGCGCTCCTGGTGAGGTCGAGACGCGGCCCGCGATCGTCTTCGTCGCGGCTGCCGAGGGCCCCGAGCCTCGGCGGGTGCGGCTCGGCGTCAACGACTGGGATCGAAGCGAGGTCGTGAGCGGCCTCGAGGCCGGCGAGCGCGTCTACCTGGTCTCCGTGGCGCGCCTCAAGCAGCAGCAGGAAGAATTCCAGCAGCGGATCCGCGAGCGCACTGGGAGTCCGGTGACGGGCGGCGGTGGCGGCTCTGCAGGCCGTCGTGGAGGTACCTGACGCCGTGGTGATCACGGAGACGATCCTGGTCGCCACCGACTCGATCCGGGCGAACAAGATGCGCGCCGCGCTCACGATGCTCGGCATCGTGATCGGGATCGCGGCGGTGATCACGATGGTCGCTCTCGGCGAGGGGGCGCAGCGGTCGGTTCAAGAGCGGTTGCGGGCGCTCGGCACCGACGTTCTCACGGTGCGTCCCGGGCAGGAATTCTTCGGCGGCATCGGTGGCGACGCCTCGCTCAAGATCAGTGACGCCGAGGCTCTGCTCACCGATCCCGAGAACATCATCGACGTGACGCCGCAGACGTCCGAGCGCTACCAGGTCGAATACGGAACGGCGAACGCGAATCTCCAGGTCGTCGGCGTATGGCCGTCGTATTTCACGATCCAGAACACGAGGCTCGCCGCCGGGCGCGTTTTCACGCCCAGCGAGGAGCGCGGGCGACGGCGGATCGCGGTCTTGGGAGCTCTTCTCGGCGAGCGGCTCGATACCCCGACCGCAGCGCTCGTCGGCCAGATGATCCAGCTCCGCGGAGTCCCGTTCGAGGTGGTCGGCGTGCTCGAGGAGCGCGGGGGGCAGGGTGGCTTCTTCAACCCCGACGAGCAGGTGTACATCCCGCTCTCGACCGCACAATTCCGCGTCTTCGGATCGGATGAGGTCGAGACGATCGACGTCAAGGCTGCGGGCGAGGATCGACTTGATGCCGCGCTCGTCGAGATCGACGAGGTCCTGCGCCGCGAGCACCGGATCCTGCCGGGCGAGGCGTCCGACTTCACGGTCCGGAGTCAGGCGATGTTCCTGGAGACGTTCGAGGAGACGAGCCGAACCTTCTCGTTCCTGCTGGCGGGGATCGCGCTCGTGTCGCTCCTGGTCGGCGGAATCGGAATCATGAACATCATGCTCGTCTCGGTGACCGAGCGAACGCGCGAGATCGGGGTGCGCAAGGCGCTGGGCGCCCGCCGGAAGGACATCCTGCTCCAGTTCGTCGTCGAGGCGCTCGTCCTGTGTCTGGCGGGCGGCGCCGTGGGCGTCGCGGTCGGAGTGGGGGGAGCGATCGCCCTTCAGCGCCTGGCCGGCTGGACCACCGCGATCGCACCCGAAGCAATCGCGCTGGCGCTCGGGTTCTCGGGCGCCGTGGGCCTCTTTTTCGGCCTCTGGCCCGCCTTCCGCGCCGCCCGCCTCGACCCGATCG
>JBHEOA010000081.1:0-6505 GCA_046261835.1 Gemmatimonadota bacterium | reverse complement strand
CTCGCGCCGTCGGCGATCGTGTCCGAGGGGCCGATCCGCACGCGCTCTCCTGCCGCGAGCGAGCGCGCCGTGTCGTCCGCGAGCGCGGGCTCGGCACCCCATGCGGGAATCGCCCGGTCGCCTCCCTGGGCCGCGGTCGCGGTTCCCGCCAGGAGCCCTCCGCCCCCGACCGGTGTTGCCACGGCGTCGAGGTCGGGAATCTCCTCGATCAGCTCGAGTGCCGCGGTCCCCTGTCCCGCCATCACGAGCGGATCATCGTAAGGGGGGACCAGTACCCGACCCTCGTCGTGGGCGAGCCGCCGTCCGATCTCGACCCGGTCCTCCCGGCGGCGATCGTAGGTGACGATCGTCGCGCCATAGCCTCGCGTCGCCTCCATCTTGGCGCGCGGGGCGTCCTCGGGCATGACGATCTTGGCGTCGATGCCGAGCTCGGCGGCGGCAATGGCGACGGCCTGGGCATGGTTTCCCGAGCTGAACGCGGCGACTCCCCACCGCCGCTCCTCCGCCGTCAGCGAGCGCAGCTTGTTGGTCGCGCCGCGGATTTTGAAGGCGCCGCCGCGCTGGAGGTTCTCGCATTTGAAGAAGAGGCGCCGTCCCGCGATCTGGTCCAGGAGCCGCGACGTGATGACCGGCGTCCGGTGCGCGTGGCCGGCAATCCGGTCACGCGCCGTGAGCACGTCGTCATAGGAGATCGCGAGGGGCACGGCTGCCACGGCGCCGCAATCTCGCCAGCTGCGCGCCGGGGGGCGAGCGGCGAGCGCGCGATGGCGCCCGCCGCTACGTCCCTGGCTCGGTGGGATCAGCCGCCCGCGTAGTCCGGATCTACGTCCGCGAGCGTGGTGCGGATCGTCTCCCAGGCCCGGGAGACGCGCGCAGAGGGCGCCGCCGGACGGAGCGCAGCGTCGACCCGTTCCGCCGCGGCGATCAGCGCTTCGCCGGCGAGCGTCGCGCCCTCGACGTTTCTCGGCGACCCTACTACCTGCTCGTACAGCGAGGCATTGTCGGCGAACGCGGAAAGCGCGAACCACAGCTCGAGCTCGGCCGCCGTGTACGACCGCCGCGAGCTGAGCCTTCCGGTCGTCGCGATCCCGAGCTCGCTCCGGTAGCGACCGACCAGCGCCTGGGCGCTACGCCGCAGAAGCCCCGCCTCCTGAGACGACAACCCCGCAGCGCCGCCCGCCGCCGACAGGCCAAGCGCCTGCGCGGTACGGCCGTCGAGGTTCCCCGTCGCCAGGATCCCCTGGTCGATCTGGAACTCGAACAAGGCGCGCTGGGTGGCTTCGTCGAGACGCCCGGTCGCCGAGCCGCGGTAGTAATCGCGCCGCGCGAGCTCCTGCTGAGCGGCGCGGATCAGCTCGGTGGACGTGTAGATCGTGAAGGCGTCGCCTGCCGCCGCCTGGCCGCGGACGCGCAGCGTAAGCCCTTGCTGGAGCTGGACCGCGAGCTGCGTTCTCGCGGGCACCCGCACGTCCCGCCCCTGCGACAGGAGGCTTCCCAAGGCCCCCAGAATCCCGGATACGGGATCGCTCTCGCTACCGGCTCCGGCAATCGCGGCACCGATCCCTCCTCGCCCACCGACCAGGACGACCCGGGCGTCGGGATCAGCCTCGATCTGACGCCGCTCCGCGGGATCCGTGCTCGTCAGTCGTCCGTCGATCGGGTACGAAGTCCCGTCGGGTAGGATGAGGCGATTGAACTCGATCGCCATGACGCCGGATTGCTGTTGGTCGGCCGACTCGACCGCCACGACGACTCCCTGAATCGTGCTACCCGCGGGAATCACCGCGAACCCGTCCACGCTCACGGCGTCGGTGACGGTCGTTTCAAACGTCTGACCCTCACGGGCCGTTGAGGAGTCGAGCACCGTCTCGGTGCGGACGAGGATTACCGTCCCCTCGGGAAGTACGACGCGAGTCTGGGCGTCGATTAGCGAGACCGAAACGAGTGTCCAGGCGATCGCGAGGAACGCGCCGCCACATACCTTCCGATATCCCGACATGAGTCTTCTCCTGGCTGGCATGAACGATCGCGACCCTACCATGATCGTAATGGACCCCCGGAGAGGACTCCGTCAGCGATCAGACATCGGAAGGAGATTAGACGCTCTTGAGACCGCCGCGGGCGGCACGGAGCCCGGTCGCCGCGGGAGCGCTGGCGCGCCCGATCCGCTCCTCGACCTGAGCCACCCGCTTCTTGACCTGAAGCACGCAGTCGGGGTTGAGCGACATAGAGTCGATGCCGCATTCGACGAGGAAAGCGGCGAAGTCGGGGTGGTCGCTCGGCGCCTGCCCGCAGATCCCGACCTTGCGCCCCATCGAGTGGGCCTCCTCGATGACCGCCGCGATCGTCCGCATGACGGCGGGGTCGCGCTCGTCGAACAGGTGCTTGAGCTTCCCCGAGTCGCGGTCGACCCCCAGGATGAGCTGGGTGAGGTCGTTGGAGCCGATGGAGAATCCGTCGAATCGTTGGGCGAATTCGCGCGCCAGGATGACGTTGGAGGGGATCTCGCACATGACATACACCTCGAGTCCGTTCTTCCCCCGCTCGAGCCCGTTCTCGGCCATCACCACCATGACCTTGTCGGCCTCCTCGAGCGTCCGGCAGAACGGGATCATGACGACGATGTTGTCGAGACCGATCTCCTCGCGCACCATGCGTATCGCGCGGCACTCGAGAGCGAACCCTTCGCGGTATGCCGGGTTGTAGTAGCGCGACGCTCCGCGAAAGCCGAGCATGGGGTTCGATTCGGGCGGCTCGAACTGACGCCCGCCGATCAGGTCGGCGTACTCATTGGTTTTGAAGTCGCTCATCCGCACGATGACGGGGTGCGGATACTGCGACGCGGCGATCTTGGCGATCCCTCGCGCGAGCCGTTCGACGAAGTATCCAGGACGATCGGCGTAGCCCGCGGTCAGCCGCAGGATCTCCTCGCGGGCCTCGTTGTCCTCGAGGGTGTGGAACTTCACCAGCGCCATCGGATGGATCTTGATGATGTTGTTGATGATGAACTCCATGCGCGCGAGGCCGATCCCCTCGCAGGGAAGTCTCCACCAACGGAACGCCGCGCCGGGACTGGCGATGTTGAGCATGATCTTGGTTCGGGTGTCCGGCGCGTCCTCGACGTCCAGCTCTTCGGTCTCGTACCCGACCCGACCTTCGTAGACCACGCCGTCGTCCCCCTCGGCGCAAGAGAGCGTGACCTCCTGCCCCGAGTCGAGGACGCGCGTCGCGTTGCCCGTTCCTACGACCGCGGGGATGCCGAGCTCGCGGCTGATGATCGCCGCGTGGCAGGTGCGGCCGCCCTGGTCGGTGACGATCCCGCCGACCCGTTCCATGATGGGGCCCCAGTCGGGATCGGTCATCTCCGTCACCAGGATGTCGCCGGGCTCGACACGGTCGGACTCCTCGGGACTCGACAGCCGCACCACCCGCCCCGACACGATCGCGCCGCCGACCGCGATTCCGGTCAGGATCGGCGTACCCTTTCCGGTTCGGCGATAGACCTTGAGGGCAGCCCCGGCGGCGCGCGAGTGGACCGTCTCTGGTCGCGCCTGGACGATGAATAGGCGATTGAGCTCACCATCCTTTGCCCACTCGATGTCCATCGGCCTGCCGTAGTGCTCCTCGATGATGCACGCCCAGCGGGCGAGCTGCAGGATCTCGTCGTCGTCGAGGACGAAGGCCGTCCGCTCCGCGCGGCTCGTCTCGACCGTCGCGGTCGGACCTTCGACCTTCTCGGCGTATACCATCTTCTTGGCCTTCTCGCCCCGCGTCTTTTCGATGATCGGCATGCAGTTGTTTTGCTTGAGGAGCGGCTTGAAGACCATGTACTGGTCCGGGATGACTGATCCTTGTACAACCAGTTCGCCGATGCCCCATGCAGCGTTGATGAGGACGACGTCGGGGAACCCCGACTCGGTGTCGAGGGTGAACATGACTCCCGCGCCGGCTTTGTCGGAGCGGACCATCTTCTGGATCCCGACCGACAGGGCCACCTCGCTCTGCTCGAACCCGCGCTTGGCACGGTACGCGATCACGCGGTCGGTGAAAAGTGAGGCGTAACAGGCGAGAACCGCGTCGAGCAAGGCTTCGTCGCCGCGCACATTCAGGAAGGTGTCGAGCTGGCCTGCGAACGAGGCGTCGGGTAGATCCTCGGCGACTGCGCTCGAGCGGACCGCAACGTCCGTCTCTCCGTTATCATAGTGGGACGAGAGCTCCGAATAGGCCTCGCGGATCGCCTGAGCGACCTCCTCGGGGAACGAGCCGTTCTTGATGAGGCCACGGAGGGCTTTGCCGGTCGACGAGAGCTGCGCCTCGCCACCTTCGAAGCGGCGGACGCGGTCGTGGATCTCCTCGTCGATCGCGTTGTGCTCGAGGAAGCGCCGATAGGCGGCAGTCGTGATCGCGAAGCCGCGGGGAACGCGAATCCCCTGGTCGCGCAGGGTCGTGATCATCTCGCCGAGCGAGGAGTTCTTGCCGCCGACCTGCGAGATGTCGTCGGAAGAGATGTCCTCGAGCCAGCGGATCCAGTCGTTAGAGCTGGGAGAGGGGCTCGCCATGGAGTCCCATTATCGGCGAAAATTCGCTCGATTGCTAGAGGTGCCCGGACAAATTCATGAAATGGAACGTTTTGTGACTGCACGGCCCGTTTCCCTCGATCCGCGGCTCGACGCCACCGCGCAGGCCGCCCTGGTCGCCAGGGGTGACGTCACGCCGCTCGAATTGGTCGAGGCCGCCATTGCTCGTGCGGAGCGCGTCAACGGCGCGCTCAACGCGATCGTCACGCCGCTCTACGAGCGGGCGCGCGCGGCTGCCGGGGGGCCGCTTCCGGACGGTCCGTTTCGCGGCGTCCCCTTTCTCCTCAAGGATCTCCAGGCGGCGCTCGCGGGCGTCCGAATGACGTCCGGCTCCCGGTTTCTCGCCGACTTCGTCGCGCCGATCGACACCGAGCTCGTACGCCGTCACAAGGCGGCCGGGCTCGTCATCATCGGCAAGACCAACACACCCGAGCTCGGGATCCTGCCGGTCGCTGAGCCGCGGATCTTCGGACCGGCTCGGAATCCGTGGAACCTCGATCGGACTCCAGGCGGCTCCTCCGGCGGCTCGGCGGCGGCGGTGGCGGCCGGGATCGTTCCCATGGCGCATGCCAACGACGGCGGCGGCTCGATCCGGATCCCGGCTTCGTGCTGCGGCCTCTTCGGTCTCAAGCCCACCCGCGGCCGGATCAGCTACGCGCCGCTCTTGGGCGACGTGATGAACGGTCTCGTCGTCGAGCACGCGGTCACGCGCTCGGTGCGGGACAGCGCGCGGCTCCTGGACTCGACGGCGGGCCCCGCGCCAGGCGACCCCTACGTCGCGCCGCCGCAACTCAGACCATTCGCCGACGAGGTCGGCCGCCCGCCGGGGCGGCTCCGGATCGCGTGGACCGACGTGCCGCCGATCCCCGCCCCGATCGATCCCGCATGCCGCGAAGCCGTGCTTGACGCGGTAAGGCTCTGCGAGGAGCTGGGGCATGCGGTCGAGGAGGCGGCGCCGAGCCTTCCCGGCGATCTCATCTACGACGTCTTCATCCGGATGTGGGTGGCGGGGGTCGCATGGAGCGTGGATGGGATCGCGCAGATGACCGGTCGAGCACCAACCTCGGATGCGTTCGAGCCTCTAACGTGGGCGATCTACCTCCGTGGACGCGAGATCCGTGCGTCGGAGTACCTCGCGGCCGTGACCGTGCTCCAGCGGATCTCGCGACAGGTGGCGCAGTTCTTCGAGACCTATGACGTGTGGCTCACCCCGACGATCGCGCGGCCTCCCATCCCGGTCGGCCAGCTCGACGGAAGCTCGGACGACGCTGACTCGACCCTGCGCCGGGCGGCCGAATTCGTCCCGTTCACCGCCCTCTTCAACGCAACCGGCCAGCCCGCCATGAACGTGCCGCTTCACTGGAATGAGGAAGGCCTTCCGATCGGGGTCCAGTTCGCGGCGCGCTACGGCGACGAGGCGATGCTGTTCCGCCTGGCGGCTCAGCTGGAAGAGGCCCGCCCCTGGGCCGATTGCACGCCCCCCGTATGGGCCGGCGCGCCTCAGGAGCGTTCGGAAAGCTGGAGCCCGCCACGGTAGAGGAGCCAGACGCCAGGGATCTGGAGTAGATAGAAGAGGTCCAGGGAGTCCGGCGGGCCGTCGAACCCGGATACGCTCAGCTGAACGATCCACGCGACGATGGAGACGGCGATCCCGGCCGCGATCCAGCGCGAGCTCGACGCCTGCCGCGTGAGCCATGCAACGGACTGCTGGGTGAGCACGACGAACATCCCGGCGCCGTAGGCGGCGATCGCCCAAACCAGGACCGGATTCCTGCCGATCAACGCGAGATAGGCGGCGAACCCCATCGCACCGAACGCGTAGAAGGGCTCTCGCCTTCCCCGGCGAACAACGGACGCGATCGCGGCTGCGGCGGCGCAGTAGGCGACCAGACCGAAGAGCGCGAGGGTCGCGTCCCAGGCGTCGTCGA